>CAZCYU010000070.1:0-3928 GCA_964503165.1 uncultured Candidatus Peribacteria bacterium
CCATCTGCTCAACAGAATCAGGTTCGTCTCCAGCTCGCAGACACGCTCGTCGGAGTTTTCTCCCAGCGACTCCTCAAGAAAACAGACGGAAGTGGGATGAAACTCGCCAAAGAGATCCTCATCCGCAATACCGCTGTCTCTCACCTCATCCGAGAAAACGAACTCCATCAAATCCCCTCCATTATGCAGACATCCAGTCGTGAAGGGATGCAGATCATCGAGCAGGATATCCTCCAATTCATCAACGAAGGAGATATCACTCTCGAGGAAGGACTCAAATACGCCAATAATCCAAAATACATCAAAGAAAACGTACACGGCGACTAAAAAATAATTTTTATGATCTGATTTTTTGATTCAGGACTTGGGGGACTTACGGTTCTTAAGGAGTTTCGTACTCTCTTGCCGGAGTATGATTATCTGTATTTTGGCGATAACGCTCGGTGTCCGTATGGTGATCTTGACGATGCGACCATCCGACGATACACCGAGGAATGAGTCCAGTTTCTCTTCGATCAGGGTGCGACCATCGTCATCCTCGCTTGCAACACGGCGACTGCTCACGCGATCCGATACCTCCAGCAGGTTCGTTTCCCAGATCGTAAAATCCTCGGTGTCACCATCCCCGGAGCCGAGAAAGTCATCGAGGCGGGATACCGCAAGATCGGTGTCCTCGCGACAGAATCGAGCGTCAAAAGTAAAGCTTACAAAGAGCGGGTTCATTTCCACGACGATACCGTCTCGGTCCAAGAAATCGCCGCCCCAGGGCTCGTCCCACTCATCGAGCAGGGCAGATTCGACGATCCCGAAACTATAGAGCACATCCAGACGTATCTCACATCATTTGATCCCGATATCGAAGCGCTCATCCTTGGTTGCACCCACTATCCCATCGTTCGCCACCATATCCAACGGATCTTTCCCCATCTTCCCATCATCGATCCAGGACAGGAGTCTGCTCATAAGTTCCGGGAGTATCTCTCTCGTCATTCAGAGATCGAAAAAAATCTCTCCCGAGGGGGAGAGATGAGGTTTTTTACAAGTGGGGATATGGAGGTGTTTCGTGAGATTGGAGGGGGAATAGTAGGAGACAGAATAGGTCCAATCTACCATACATAGTGGATATTCTACACTTTTTCTAATATTGCCTCATGTGCCCCATGAATGTAATTCGTCAGTATTGATAATTTTCAAAGATCTTTTCTAATAATTTTTTGAGCACTCGGATAATCCTTTTCTAATAGGTATCTATAGCCCTTTATTCCAAATATTACCATTTTCTCCTTTCATTTTCATATTGCATATGGCACGATAAAATTTATTTTAAGGCAGGCGAGGAAAATTTCTTGAGCTGATAGTCAAGAGGGAAATATGCCGGTTTTCTTATCTCTACATTCATTGTATATAATGATAAAAATCTGTTTTGCGGTGATCATATGTTCACCACGAACCCATCATTGTATGATCTTTTTTGCATTCAGGATGCTATGATGTGCTTCTCATAATGGACTTGGATCCTCTTTGTTTTGGAAGAATTGCCATTCAGCACTGATTGGCGTCTCACTGATTCATGAGTCAAGGTATCAATAGTATTTACAATCTTTGTAATGTGTCGATGAACGTGCACTTTTTTTTGAATCAATAGTAAATGGTTGTTTGCTTGTTTTGCTCCAGAGATTCTTGATATCCTCCATGCCATCAAGCAGGTCTTTATTTTTAAAGATGAAGGCATGTGTTCAAAAAAATCGGTTTATCCAAGCGATAATTTCCGCATGATGTTCTATCGGAACCCTGTTAAGCATAGTCCGTATTCATAAGAGATCATTTAGGGCATCCTTATCGTTATATTTCTCATCAGCATAGAGTTTTATGAGGATACTTCGGATGCTTTTTATTCCTGATTCAATAATGATGGGATATTGTTCCAAATTCGGGAGTGGAATATGAAATTCTATACCCATCTTACTTTCCCGATCAGAATTAAGAAGTTCCATATCGGCAAGCTCTCGATATCCTCATAATCTCTTAATATGTGTAAAGAGTTCTTTTTGGGCCACCTTTGCTTTCTTTTGTGCTTTGTATATTTCATCGAGATTTCACCATGCATAGATCGCCCGTAAAAAAAGAGCAGCATCCCTTTGAGATCGTCATTTGGTTTCTTGGAGTCATTGGTGGATGATTTTTGCTGGACCGTATAAACTACCGAACTCTTTTATATCCATTTCCTTACTAAATTGACGGAGAGATTTGGTAATATCGATTCAGAATATACCCTGTATGTGTTCGATAATTTTTCGAAATATTTTATTAAATGCCAATATCTCGTTTCATTCTCGTCCTGTATTCCTTCGAATTATACTGACTAATAATCTTTCGATTTGTTCAGAAGTTTCAGATTGTCCGAATAATAAATGTGTCGAGTATTCGATAAAAGATATGGGGGTATCCTTTTGAACATATTGAATCAGTCTTTTATTCTTGACGATATTATGTGTAATTTGTTCTTGGAAGTTACCAACAATTATTTTTTGGTTTTTTAACTGTCCCATCTCTTTTTCTGAAATAAGGAATGATTCCAAAAGTTGTTGGGTAAGTTCTTCATATTGTCGCTGATTTGTGAGCTGTTCAATCTTGTGATCACGGAGAAATTTCTTAATTTTTCTCTGAATATCCATCCAGAGGGTTGGTTTTTTTTCTAGGAGGCTGAGAAGGAACTTATCTGTAATAACGGATTTATATCAAGTATCTATATCAAATGGTATATTTATGAGATCATGTGTTTTTTTTGAGACCAATCTCGTCAGTCTTTGTAATTCTTTTTGGGACGGATCTATGAGTTTAGCGATATCATCTGTTGTAGAAACTAATGTTTCACTTGCTTTTGTGACCATTTTCGATATATATAGAATATAAATTATCTTGCTCCAGTATACTATATTTTCTCATTTTCTCCAAATTATGATCTGTATTTACGGCAAATGAAAAGTCTGAAACGCCCTGAAGGCGTTTTGTGACGCGCAAAAGATGGAGTCTGAGATCGTGGACGATGCGGATAATATAGTCGACTTTTCTCGCTATAGTGCCATCATCCCATCTCCTGGCATCGCCCCATCTCACGGGATCTATGCAACCGGAAAGATTGTGGGAGAACTCGATTTCGTCTATCCATTCCTCCCGAAAGGCTTCAAAATCCTTGCGGTGACGGGGACGGATGGGAAGTCGACGACGGCCTGGATTCTCTATGAACTTCTCCGACAAGAATACGGGGACGATCAGGTGTTCCTCTCTGGTAATTTCGAGGTACCATTTGCTGAGACGGTTCGGATGATAGGGGAGAGGGGACTCAAGAAGGGTTACATCGTCATCGAAGTTTCGAGTTTCATGGCATACAATATCCGTACATTCCAAACTACTCATTCTATTTTCACCAACTTCGAGACCGACCATCTCAACTGGCACACGGATCTCCAGGATTATTTCGATGCCAAGATGCGACTCTTCCGACATACGACCGGAACCTCCGTTATCAATGCACAAGTGCTTGCGAAAGCGAAAGAATTGGGACTGGTGATACCGTCTGATATCCCAAATCTTCGGATTTTCGGACGGGATGATACCTTGCCTGACCATACAGATGGAGAAGATATCATTATTTCCGGTCGTCGGAAATATCATCTGAGTGAAACGAATTTTTCTGGTATCCACAATGCTATGAATATCCTTTCTTCTACAATAGTCACGAATACTCTCAAGATTTGTTCGAAACGAACCCGTGAGTATCTCCGACACATTTCCGGACTCTCACATAGATTGGAATTTGTCATAGAAAAAAACGGCGTCCGTTTCGTCGATGACTCCAAGTCGACTTCGGCCCAGAGTCTTATCGCTGCACTTGGGAGTTTTAGTTCTCTCCCCCCCCCGCCCCCCC
>CAZCYU010000071.1:0-5259 GCA_964503165.1 uncultured Candidatus Peribacteria bacterium
GGTCATCCTCTTCATCGACGAGATCCACACGATTATCGGAGCCGGATCCGCCGAAGGGACGCTCGATGCTGCCAATATCCTTAAACCGGCGATGGGACGCGGAAAGGTCTGTATCGTCGGAGCGACCACACTGACTGAGTACCAAAAATACATCGAAAAGGATTCCGCTCTCGAGCGCCGATTCCAGAAAATCGATGTCGATGAACCGAGTGAGTCGGTTGCGATCGAGATTATCTCCGGGCTCAGGAACTCTTTTGAAGAGTTTCATAATCTCGTCATCGACGATGATGCGATAGAAGATGCAGTCAAACTTTCGATCCGATATGTGACGGATCGTTACCTCCCAGATAAAGCGATCGACCTCATCGATGAGGCGTGCAGTGCCAAGAGTATGAAATATAACTCCGATGAAGATGGAGTAAAAACACTCCGCATGGATTCTCAGAATCTCCAAAAAGAAATCGAAGGTTTCGTCCTCTCCGGACAGTATCACAAGGCGATCAAAATCAAAGAAAAGCAAAACGAGATCGAGAAAAAAATCAGTGAAAAAAAGGCGAAAAAAATCATCCCTCGAGAAAAACGTCTCCATATCACCGGAGATGATGTCCAGAAGATTATCGAACGCATCACCGGAGTGCCAGCAAAAAATATCCAGATTGAGGATATGAAAAAACTCAAAGATCTCGATGGTGCACTCCGCAATCATATCATCGGACAAGATGAGGCTATTGCCTCAATAGTCAGCTCCATCAAGCGCAATCGGGTCGGGATCAGTGATCGCAACCGTCCGATCGGGAGCTTCCTCTTCCTCTGACCGACAGGAGTCGGGAAAACTGAACTCGTGAAACAACTCGCACGAGAATTTTTCGGGGACGAAAAAGCCCTCATTAAACTCGATATGTCCGAATACAACGAGCGATCGAGTGCATCGAAACTCATCGGAACCACGGCTGGATATGTCGGATATGAGGAATGAGGAATGCTCACCGAACGTGTCCGTCGCAAACCGTATTCTATCGTCCTCTTCGACGAGATCGAAAAAGGAAGTTTCGAGGTCTTCAATCTCCTCCTCCAAGTGCTTGAGGATGGGACGCTCACGGATGGGAAAGGACGCAAAATCAATTTCAAAAATACCATCGTCATTATGACATCCAATATCGGGAGCGAAGAATTTACCAATAAAGCTTCTCAGATCGGATTCGATGTGACGGATGATAAAGAGAAGAAAATCATCCGAGATTATGAGAAAATCAAAGAAAAAGTGGTTGGTGGACTCGATGAGTTTTTCTCACCGGAGTTCTTGAATCGTATCGATCGGGTCGTCGTTTTCAATCCGATCGACAAGACTGTCCTCAAGAAGATCATCGTCCTCCAACTCGCCCTCCTCACAAAACGCCTCAGTGAACTCAAAATCATATTCGAATATGATGCGAAGGCGCTGAATCTCATCCTCAAAGAGACCTACAATCCTGAGTTCGGAGCTCGACCCGTCAGACGATATATCCAAGACAAAATCGAAGATGTCATCGCCGACCACTTGATTAAAGGAAAAAAATCTGATACCATACGCATAACTGCCAACAAAGACACATTAAAATTCCTCTAATTATCTTTTCCGATGTCCCGTTTATCATACATCACCCTCATCATCTTCATACCCTTTTTTCTCATCCCCTCGCTCTGGGCTGAGGAAGGGTATATCAGCAAGGATCTCGGGACTGACATCTACCGACGCATCGATGAGGGACATATGAAACTCAAGAAACAACTCATCGGCAAACGACTCGAAGGCAGTGCCAAGAAGATAAACGAACTCATCGGGAAAATGTGTGGTGGGAAGTATTGTCTGCGGGATATGCCAGATTTTACTGCAGTCGAGCTCGACAATATCGCGGCTGGAGGAGTCGGTGATATGGTATCCCATCTGGATTCAGGAATCAAAATTGATACCGATCTTGCGATGAAGATATGAAATACTATCATTAAGCACTACGAAAAAATACAACAAGAAGTATCGATCGAGCAACAAAAACTCCAAACCGTCGGATCGATCGGACTGTTTACCGATGGGAATACGGACAATTCGAGTTATGATCTCATGTACGACCTCGAACAGATTCATAATGTCATTTTCGCCTATGAAATCCCCTATAACGGGACCGCAAATATAGGAGATTCTGCCATCGCAAATATTCTCCAAGATAGATACAGTGACATTAATCCGCTGGCTTTCTTATCCAATCTTGCTGAAGACATACCGTCTGGTTTTGATCGAACTCCTCCCGATAATACTCTCCCGACAGGAACTGGAGCTTCTGCGGTTTCTGCGCTCCTCTCACTCGGCAGTGATACCTGTAGTACCGGTACGGGGAATACTCTCGGGGGTTCGGGAGGTTTCGACGATTCTCTCTATCGCGATGTCCTCAATCAAGTCGTACTCGGAACCAATCAACGATCCGATTTTTCTCTCACGGATGATTCGCACCTCCCCGAGTTCTGGGCACGAGGTGGAAACGGCGGAGTGAGTTCGATGAACGGATGAGGGGCTTTTTCGGATAATTTCCTCTGTTCGGGAGCCGATATTTTCTGTATCACGACCGAGTTCGTCTCCTATGCTCAAGATATCCTCGGCGGGTGAGCGGCGTATACGATCGAGAAAATCCTCGATGAAAATCTCAAAATCGCGGATAAATTTGCTTCCTCGAGTATGGGTCAAGCGAAACATACTCGTTTCTTTTTTCAACTCCCTCTCAAGAATCTCGGACTCGATAAACTCATCCATCTCGGTGGAGAGGTTTCATATCTCCCACCGCCCATTCTCAATCTCAAGCCTGGGACGACGTCCTGAGAGGGGAATACGAAGCCGGTAGAAGATGAATTTAAGAAAATCCTCATTGGGTCGTTTGAGGATGCTGGGCTCGATCACAAACGTCAAAATTCGATCGAAAAAGATATGGTCGATTCGGCTCTCTCGAAGCTCCCCTTTCAGACAACTGACTCACTTGGGAAAAAACTCGTCATCGATACGCCTGCCAAAACAGGTTTCGTCCAGGCAAAAGAGCGAGAGCTCAAGAAAACGTACTTTGACTCTTTCAATGACGATCTCTTCGAACTCCATGCCTTTACAAGTGCTTTTAGTAAACAACTCGAAGCTATTACTTCTGTTATCAAATGAATGTATGAAATCAAAAAAGGGTAGTTTCATCCTCCTTTTCATTCTCATTATCACTTCCTCCTCTGGAGTTTTTGCTGCGGATTCTGCTTGTCCGACCAAAAATAGTACCTCCGAGGAGCTCACCTCCTACCTCCAGAAGTCACAAACCCTCCGATCCAAGATAGCCAGCGAAGCCGAAAAATACGACTGTAATACGAATAATCCCGAAGGGAATAGCGCCTCGGCGACGGTCGATAGCACCCAGTCGGCATTCATTGGATCGATGAATGAGACACTCACTTTTTCCAATTTCTTCACCTCGACCAGATTCTATATCGATATCGTCCTCAAATCAGAAATCCCACCGAGTTTCAAGCGCGATCATGAACAACTCGGGAGAGAGATTGAATATACGAAAATAGTCTATGAAAAAGTCTACAGTAAATGTGCGGGTGAGAAAATCGTCTCAAAAAATCTCTCCGATGACCCGAGTTACGACACATCCGGTAAAACTCTCGGGGCCATTCTCAAAGATCTCCTCCAGACCGAGGTCAATATGCTCAATTTCTACCGCGAAGGCGTCCTCGGAGATGCCACCAATGACAAATACACCTTCATCCTTGTTGGAGACAATGCTACTTTCAAAGAAAAGCTCCGAAAGAACTACTGACCGGATGCTTTTGAGGCCTGTACCAAAGAAACCAATTATTGGGAACAAATTACTGAATCATTTGGGAGGATAACAAGCCTCGGTGGAAATATCGATGAGGGAATGGAAAGCTGGAGAAAGGCCTGGACCCTCTTCAACGGCAATAGCTCCTCCCAGGAATATGCCGAAACCGAACGAAATCTCCTCAGAAATGAACTCTCCCGACAGGGGCTCAATACAAAACAATCACAGACAATACTAAACTGTCTGAAACAATATAATGCTACAGGGGTTCGATGTGGAGTAATTGGTACATCAATCACTACTGTAAGTACTATATGAGAACAAGTATATGCAATAGTTGATCAATTTGAAAAAAGCTACGAAGGTCTCAAGGCAGAACTCCTCAAGCCACAAACCACCAACAAGTATATGGAGAATTATTCCAACCTCAAGATGCTCAAAAATAGTATCAATGATGAAATCCGCGCAGATTATATCACAACCAGAAATCTTATCGGTCCAGATAATCTCACAACCGATGACACGGTCGGCAAACTTCTCGACACCCATATCCTCCTCGAGAGTACCAATCGATTTCTCAAGCCCTACGTCAAACTCTCCCAGAAAACCTGTAACGATCAGGATCAGGGGAATGGGAACTGTACATGAGAATAGATTAAAAAAAGAGAGCCGCCCCCCGGTGCGTCTCTCTTTTTTTAATCTCCGAAATCGCCAACGTGTTGGCGATCGATGTCATAGAACTTCATGTATTTTTTCTCGAATTTGAGGTCGACGCCTCCGACCGGTCCGTTACGATTCTTACGAACGAACACATTGGCAATACCTTTGTTTTCAGTGAATTCATCATAGTAATCCTCACGGTAGATCATCATAACCACATCAGCATCTTGCTCGATCGATCCGGATTCGCGGAGATCGGAGAGGATTGGTTCTTTGGTCGTACGAGACTCGACCGCACGAGAGAGTTGCGAGAGGGCGAGGATCGGTACCTGGAGCTCGCGTGCGAGCGACTTGATTCCTCGACTGATTTCTGATATCTCCTGGACTCGATTCATCGGATTCCCTCCGCCCATGAGCTGGAGGTAATCGATCACGAGGAAATCAAGACCGGATTCGATCTTGAGTCTGCGAGCTTTGGATTTGATTTCGAGGAGATTCCCCATTGGAGAGTCATCGATGTAGATATTGGCCTTGGAGAGGCGCTCGAGAGCATCTCCCATTCGCATAAATTCTTCATCTTCGAGCAAACCCTTGGTGAGTTTCCAGTTGTCGACCCCCATAGTCGCACAGATAAGACGATCGGTGAGTTGTTCTTTGCTCATCTCGAGAGAGAATATCGCAACATTTTTGCCGGTTTCTCCGATATTTTGAGCGATATTGAGCGCAAGAGCGGTCTTCCCCATCGATGGACGTGCAGCGAGTATCGCCATAT
>CAZCYU010000072.1:0-4256 GCA_964503165.1 uncultured Candidatus Peribacteria bacterium
CGGTTCATGAACCTATGGCAACCGGTATCAAGGCGATCGATTCGCTCGTACCAATCGGACGCGGACAACGTGAGCTCATAATCGGAGATCGCCAAACTGGGAAGACTCAGATTGCGATCGACACGATCCTCAATCAACGTGGACAGGATGTGAAATGTATCTATGTCGCTATCGGACAGAAAGATTCCAAGGTGGTTGCGATCGCCGAAGAACTCAGGCGTGCCGGAGCGATGGAATATACAACTATCGTCGCTGCCGGTGCTTCTGCTCCTGCTTCTATGCAATGGCTCGCTCCATTCTCCGGATGTGCGATAGGAGAGTATTTCATGCTCAATGGACAACATTCCCTCATCATCTACGATGACCTCTCCAAACATGCGAATGCCTACCGAGAAATGTCCCTCCTCCTCCGACGTCCACCAGGACGAGAAGCATATCCAGGAGACGTATTCTATCTCCACTCTCGCCTACTTGAACGTTCAGCGAAACTCAATGATGCTCTCGGAGCTGGTTCTATGACCGCACTCCCGATTATCGAAACACAAGGATGAGACGTTTCTGCGTATGTTCCGACGAACGTTATCTCCATCACCGATGGGCAGATATTCTTGGAATCCAACCTCTTCAATGCTGGAGTACGTCCAGCGATCAACGTCGGACTCTCCGTCTCTCGTGTCGGTGGATCCGCTCAAACCAAAGCCATGAAACGCGTCGCCGGAACTCTCAAGCTCTCTCTCGCTCAGTACCGAGAACTCGAAGCCTTTTCTCAGTTTGCCTCCGACCTCGATGAGGATACCCGAGCTCAGCTCGAACGTGGGAAACGTATGATCGAAATCCTCAAACAAGATGTCTATTCTCCGGTTCCATTCGAAAAACAGACCTGTATCATCTATGCGGGAACCAATGGGTACCTCGATACAATCGCTGTCGAACAGATTAAGAATTTCGAAAAAGACCTCTTTATGAAACTCGAACAAGAGGAATCTATCATCAAAACTATCCGTGAAAGCAAGGATCTCAGCGATGAAATGAAAACAAAATTAAACGGAGTATTGGAAGAATTGAAGAAAATGTATATGTAATCATAAAAATACGTAGAGACGTAGCATTGCTACGTCTCTACAAATTTACCCTAATCCATTTTTCAAACCATGTCATCAGGAAAAGAAATCAAAGCCCGCATCAAATCGGTCACGAATACCAAGAAAATCACTCGTGCGATGGAGCTCATCTCGACAGTCAAGATGAAAAAATCTCAGGAATGAGTTCTTTCAAGTCGTCCTTTTGCGCTCGCGACACTCAAGATTTTCGCCAAGATCGGGGAGAGTCTCCGGGAGATTTCTGTGATTGCCGGACATGAGGGAGAAGCAACCAACAGAGAGATTATGGTAGTTATCTCTTCCAATAAGGGACTCTGTGGTGGGTACAATGTCAATACGTTCAAAAAAGTCGCCCAATATCGCAAGGATCATCCGGATGTCGCCATTGATTATATCAGTGTTGGGAAAAAGGCCCGTGAATTCATCCTCCGCACCGGAGGAAATCTCCTCGCAGATTTTTCAGATGCTATGAAGGATAATATCGAGATCCAGGATATACGTCCGATCGCCTCGACACTCAGATCACTCTTCAATCCTCGAGAAAAAGAAATGATTGATGAACAAGAGAACGTCATCCTCTATGACCGAGTCAATATCATCTACAGTTACTACATTTCCGCCATCAATCAAAAATCCGTCATCAAACAATTCCTCCCACTCAATCGGGGTGATATCACCGACTTCCTCGAGTCTATCGTCGGACAGGATGTCTCGACTCTCGCTACCACAGAAGAAAGTTACAAGATTGAACCAAATGGTGATACTATCGTCAACGAAGTTATCCCCATGGTTCTCGATATGCTCGTCTACGAGATATTCCTCGAAGCCAAAGCCTCTGAGCACTCTGCTCGGATGGTCGCCATGAAAAATGCCAAAGACAGTGCCGTTAAGAAGGTTGATGCGCTCACCCTTTCCTACAACAAAGCCCGTCAGGCGAGTATCACCAAGGAGGTGAGTGAAATCGTCAGTGGAGTGGAAAGTATGAAAGAATAGTTTTTAGCCAAACAAAAAATGAAACTGAAAATCTACACTGATGGGTGAGCACGAAACAATCCGGGTCCTGCTGGGATTGGCGTGTATATCACCGATCGAGATGGGAGACCTGTCGAGCGCCGACACAAATATCTCGGTATCGCCACCAACAACCAAGCAGAGTACCAATGAGCGCTCCATGGCATCCGCCGAGGCATTGAGCTCGGAGCCCGAGAAATCGATCTCTATATGGATAGTCAGCTCGTTATCAACCAACTCGCCGGCCTCTTTAAAATCAAAAACAAGGAATTGGCCGAGATAAAATTTGAGATAGAGAAAATGATCACTGCTTGGTGAGGAAAGATAGAGTTCATACACATACCGCGAGAGCACAACAAAGAGGCGGATCGACTCTCCAATGTCGCAATGGACGAAGGATAAATAAAAATTTTGAAAAACCGCATTTTTCTCTATAATACCGGCGTTTTACATACCAAAGAGTTCACCAAAATCATTACCTATTAACTTATTCATTTTTTATGCAAACAGGAATTATCAAAAAAATTATCGGGGTCGTTGTCGATGTCGAGTTCAGTAATGGATACGTCCCAGCTATCTACGATGCCCTCGAAGTCAAGGGTGCTCCGACGAAACTCATCCTCGAAGTCCAACAACAACTCGGTGACAGTGTCGTCCGATGTATCGCTATGAACCCAACTGACGGGGTCAAGCGTGGTCTCGAAGTTATCGCAACCGAATCCCCTATCCGCGTCCCGGTTGGTCCAGAGGTTCTCGGTCGTATGTTTAATGTCCTCGGAGATCCTATCGATGAGCTCTCCGCACCAAAATCTGACAATAAACTCCCTATTCATCGCAAAGCTCCCGATTTCGCTGAGCTCTCAACTCAAACAGAAGTCTTCGAAACCGGTATCAAAGTCGTTGATCTCATCGCTCCTATGCTCAAATGAGGGAAAGTCGGACTCTTTGGAGGAGCCTGAGTTGGGAAGACCGTCATCATGCAGGAACTCATCCATAATATCGCATCAGAACACGGAGGATACTCGGTCGTCGCCGGTGTCGGAGAACGTACCCGTGAGGGGAATGATCTCTACCACGAGATGAAAGAATCCGGAGTTATCGACAAAACAGCCATGGTCTTCGGACAGATGAATGAAGCACCAGGACCTCGTGCCCGCGTCGCCCTTACGGGTCTCACGATGGCAGAATACTTCCGTGATGTCGAGAAACGTGATGTCCTCCTCTTCGTCGATAATATCTTCCGATTCACCCAAGCCGGTTCAGAAATCTCTGCCCTCCTCGGACGTATCCCTTCTGCCGTTGGGTACCAACCAACCCTCGCAACGGATATGGGAGCCCTCCAAGAACGTATCGCCTCAACCAAAAATGGATCTATTACGTCTGTACAGGCCGTCTATGTCCCAGCCGACGATCTCACCGATCCGGCTCCAGCGAATACCTTCGCCCATCTTGACTCCACTGTCGTACTCAACCGATCTATCGCGGAACTCGGTATCTATCCAGCGGTTGATCCACTCGATTCGACTTCTACGGTCCTCACTCCAAAAGTCGTCGGAGAAGAGCACTATACTATCGCTCGTAATGTCCAGAAGATCCTCCAGAGATACAAAGAACTCCAGGATATCATCGCCATCCTCGGTATGGACGAGCTCTCCGAAGAGGACAAACTCGCTGTTTCTCGAGCTCGTAAGATCCAGCGTTTCTTCTCTCAGCCATTCTTCGTCGCAGAGCAATTCACCGGGACTCCTGGAGTGTATGCCAAGCTTGCTGACACCGTTCGTGGGTTCAAAATGATCGTCGCGGGAGAACTCGACCACATCGGAGAAAAACACTTCATGTACAAAGGATCCATCGAAGATGTTGTCGCCAGCTATGAAAAAGAAAAAGGAGAATAATCCTATCTATCCGGTATTAAAATAATAAAATTATGCACCTGACTCTCGTATCTATCACTCGCAAGATCCTCGATCTCCCATCGATCAAATCGGTCACGATTCCGACCAAAGATGGGGAGATTACGATCCTCCCGAATCATATGCCGCTCATCACGGCCCTGGCTCCCGGGATTCTCACGGTTCGATTCGATGGGAAGGAAACATCCTATGCCATCGGTTGAGGGGTTGTAGAGACCTCTGGAAGTGTCCT
>CAZCYU010000073.1:0-3165 GCA_964503165.1 uncultured Candidatus Peribacteria bacterium
CCATTTCCACCAAACAGAATCGCAACAGTCTCGAGTCAGGGACGATCAAACATGCGATCAAAACCGACGATCTCGATTATTCGAGCCTCATCGGGATACTCCGATGTCTCCAGACAACCGCGACCATCACCCTCCCCGGAGTGGTGAATACCTCTCTCTTTGAAGACTATCATATGTCCCTCCCCTTCTTCGAAACACGAGAAAAGTCTGAAAAGGCTCGAGAACTGTTCCTTATGAAACTCTTCAAAACGCACGGCATGGGATGGAAGCGAGAACTCGAAAAGGAAAGCATTATCTTCCGGAAGATCTATACCAATATCGAAAAGTATCCGCTCCGGGCATTTTTCCACATCGAAGAACTCAACGATATCATCCTCCATGAGATCCGACAAATGAACCAGGTTTGTATGAGTCCGTATTTGTAATTTGTATTTTTATGAATCTTTTTTTCTCCATATCTCTTTTCGTCTTCGGGACCATCTTCGGGAGTTTCGCTTCGGTGCTTGTTTGGCGGATACATAGCAAGGAGGGTGGCATCTCTACCGGACGGAGTCACTGTCCAGCTTGCGGACACACCCTCTCATTCCTCGACCTCTTCCCGATCCTCTCCTATATCTTCCTCCGAGGCAAGTGTCGATTCTGTAGCGAGAAAATATCCCCATTCTATCCCCTCCTCGAGCTCACCACCGGTATACTCTTTCTCCTCTCTGGGATGTTTCTCGTGGATATACAGATGTTATTGATGGGGTCACTAAGCGAATGGCTACGGCTCGGATTTTTCCTCTTGGTCGCACTCGCAACCGTCGTCTTTGTCTTCTATGATTTCCGCTTCATGGAGATCCCCGACGAAGTTCTCATCCCCGTTAATATCTTCCTCTTTCTCCTTCTTCTGGCAACCTCTCTCGGTGTACCATTCCCCTTTTTCTCCCACTTCCTCCCATTCGATAATACTCTCCTCGATATCCCCGTCATCAATGCGACCGTCGGATCTGTCCTGATTTTCTCATTCTTCTACGTCCAGATTGTCCTCTCCGAAGGCAAATGGATCGGTGGCGGAGACCTCCGTATTGCCCTCTTCATGGGACTCATCGCCGGAACCAAAATCGCCATGCTCGGACTCCTCCTCTCCTACTTCAGCGGAAGTATCATCGGAATCATCCTCCTCGCCATCAATCGCCACCGCGACACCGAGATGCCCTTCGGACCCTATCTCGCCCTCGGACTCTACCTCTCCCTCTTTTTCTACACCCCGATTATGGAGTTTATGACACGGATGTTTGTGATTGGAGAATAAAGAGAAAAATCATTTGCCACCAAACAG
This sequence comes from uncultured Candidatus Peribacteria bacterium, assembly GCA_964503165.1. GTDB lineage: Bacteria > Patescibacteriota > Gracilibacteria > BD1-5 > UBA2023 > CAZCYU01. The sequence continues at coordinate 1,322 of CAZCYU010000073.1, forward strand.
AAAAATGATACAATGCGCGTCGTACGTGTATTGTATCATTTTTATTTCATAATTCCCCCTTATTTTATGAAAACTCCAAAATCTCTCTACTCCCGCCTCGCCCTCATCACCTCCGTCACACTCGTCATCGGATACTTCGTGGTGTATGCGGTGTACACGAATATTGATTCTGCAGAAGTGGCACCAAGTGCAACCATTACCTCCACACTCATGGGGAAGATTAAGACAAACTTTGATGATCTCTCAACTCGGGTCACCACCCTCGAATGAGCCATCGCTGGAGCGAGTGTCTGGTCCAAGGTGGGAAGTGATATTAACTATACGGCCGGAAATGTCGGAATAGGTACGGCGACTCCCGGAGCATCTCTCGATGTCAAAAGAACAGTCGCTGATGCTCAGTTTGCTGGATGGATTGAGGGATCGGACACTGCTAATTATGGACTCTGAGTCAATATAGCCAATACTACCTCAGCCAAAGCCATAGCTGATTTCAAATCCGGAAATACTTCCAGATTGTTTGTGAGGGCAGATGGGAATGTGGGGATTGGGACGAGTAGTCCAGAAGCAAGGTTACATATAAATCGTAATAGTGGAGACACGGGGACTATGTTGAAAGTTGGAATAGGATCTCCTACACAAATAGGATTTGTAGATATTATTACAAATCATGGGGGTCCCGCATTTCAAGTTTGGGATGATAATGATCTCACTACACCAAAATTTATTGTCCAAAGGGATGGTAATGTCGGAATCGGGACAGTGAGTCCAGTAAATAAACTCAGTGTATTTGGTGCAACATCAACCTCAAATAATTTTGCTGGATATCCGTGATATATGGACAATACTTATAGTCCAAATGGGTTCGCCACAGAATTAAACATATATCGTCCCTATACTTATGCGGTCAATGGTCCAACCTATCGATGAGGACTATCATTTGGGGATGGGGTAGGTATTTATTCCGTGAACGATCTCCCTGCTGGTAGTACATTGTATGGAGATATTCGTTTTTATACAACTACTTGGCCAGTAGATCATTATGTAGTTTATGATCGAATGGTTATAACCCGCGCTGGTAATGTCGGAATCGGGACGACGAGTCCTCAAAATGCCCTCCACGTATCCGGCAATATCGGCGCGACTGGTTGGGTTGGAGCTGGATGTGAAACTAACTGTAGTGATGTTCCAAGTGGATATGCCGTCATATATGCGGACGGCTGGGGACGTGCCACGTGAGGATGGACGACTGCTTCTGATATCCGTCTGAAATCGGATATCCGCCCCATTGATGATCCAATTGGGAAACTCAAAATGATTAATGGCGTAACCTACTGAATGAAGAATGGCGACGGTTCGAGAAAAACGGGCGTCATCGCCCAAGACGTGGAGAAAGTTTTCCCGGAATTTGTCGTCGAAAATTCCGAAGGATACAAATCAGTTGCATATGACAAATTTGTTGCTCCATTGATTGAAGCGGTGAAGGAATTAAAAAAAGAAAATGATGTTCTCAAGCAAGAAAACGAAGATATCAAAACGCAAAACAAACTCATCGAGGAACGACTGAATAATCTAGAAAACAAATAATTTTTATCTTTTAACTTTAAATCCCATGAAAACCCCAAAATCCCTCTACTCCCGCCTCGCACTCATCACCTCCATCACGCTCGTGGTCGGATACTTCGTGGTGTATGCGGTGTACACGAATATTGATTCTGCAGAAGTGGCACCAAGTGCTATTATTACCTCTACACTTATGGGGAAGATTAAGACCAACTTTGATGATATCTCAACTCGAGTCACCACCCTCGAATGAGCCATTGCCGGAGCGAGTGTCTGGTCCAAGG
>CAZCYU010000074.1:0-4941 GCA_964503165.1 uncultured Candidatus Peribacteria bacterium
AAAAGGCCCCGCCGAAGCGGGGCACTGTGTGTCGGAGTGGTTATTGTGACCTACTCCAGAAAGGGTGGTGACCACACTTGATCACCTTTCTGAACTTCACGGGCTTGGGTTATGCGCCCTTGTCACCGGCGAGGAGGTTGCCGGAAAGACTTGATGCCTTGGTGTTCGCGGCCTGCTTGTTGGTGCCGGAGAGAAAAAAACAGCCGGGTGGTGCCTTTGCCTTGTTCATGTTTGTCCTCCTTATGGACATGGGTTGTGGTGGTCGACAGCCTCCTGATTTGCGAGCCTGCCACGTGTGTCATACAACAACATGATTGTTTATATTCAGATTCCCTGATATGTCAAACTTTTTTGGAGAAAAGATTCAAAAAAAATCCATCCTGCCCCACGAATGGGATTAGGATGGATTTTGGTTTCGGGTTGACGATTACTCTTCTTCGTCGAATTTCACTCCACGTTCTGCGCGGATTTTTTCGGTGATGTTGTTTGGGACGGCAGAGTAATGGGAGAATTCCATAACGTAGGTAGCACGACCCTGGGACATAGAGCGGAGATCGGTTGAGTATCCGAACATCTCAGAGAGTGGAACGTATGCCTTGATAATTTTCGCCATTCCTCGCTCAGTCATCTCGATGATCTGACCTCGCTTGGAGTTGATACCTCCGAGGACATCCCCCATGTATTCTTCTGGAGTATTGACCTCGACGAGCATAACTGGCTCAAGGAGATTTGGTCGGGCTTTTTTCGCGGCTTCACGGAAACATTTGCTGGCTGCGAGTTTGAATGAGAGCTCATTGGAATCGACATCATGGTACGAACCAAATGTAAGAGTTGCGCGGACATCAACCACTGGGTACCCAGCGATCATACCACGACTCCATGATTCTCGGAGTCCTTTTTCGACACCTGGGATGTATTCTTTTGGGATCGCTCCTCAGACCACTTTGTTCACGAAAACATTTTCTTCTTTGAACTCTGGATTGGCTTTGCGTTCGTCTGAACTGATCGGTTCGAAGGTGATGATAACGTGTCCGTATTGTCCACGACCTCCCGTCTGTTTCTGATGTTTGAATTCTTGATCCTTCACGACAGTCGTGATCGTCTCACGATAGGCAACCTGCGGAGCCCCGATGTTACAATCAACCTTGAATTCTCGTTTCATACGATCGACGATAATCTCGAGGTGGAGTTCTCCCATCCCCTGGATGATAGTCTGATTCGTTTCTGGATTGGAAGTGACACGGAATGATGGATCTTCTTCGGCGAGTTTATTGAGTGCCATACCCATACGTTCTTGATCTGCTTTGGTTTTCGGTTCTACCGAGATAGAGATAACCGGTTCTGGGAAAGTCATACGTTCGAGGACGATCGGTTTATCCACATCACAGAGTGTGTCTCCTGTCTTGGTGTCCTTGAGTCCGATAACGGCTCCGATATTCCCAGCAGGGATTTCTTCGATTTCTTGACGGGTATTGGAGTGCATCTGGAGGAGACGACCAATACGTTCTTTTTGTCCGGAAACCGGATTGTAGACATATGAACCAGACTTGAGTGTCCCTGAATAGACTCGGACGAAAGTGATACGTCCAACGAATGGATCAGTCGCAATCTTGAATGCGAGAGCCGTGAGTGGAGCAGTTGGATCTTGTTTGAGAATGATTTTCTTCTCGATATCATCTTCCTCAGAACCCGTGATGGTTCCTTCATTGACATCGAGTGGAGATGGAAGGTAATCCACAACGGCATCGAGTACGAGTTGGATCCCGGTATTCATGAGAGCCGATCCACAAAGGAGTGGATAGATAGAACTCGTAACCGTTCCGAGACGGATACCTTTTTTGATTTGTTCTACTGTGAGGGTCTCACTTTCGAGATATGCTTCCATAAGTTCTTCTGATTGTTCTGCTGCCTTCTCGATCACATCGAGACGCATTTTCTCAGCCTGGGCGAGGAGCTCAGCCGGGATGTCGAACTCGATTACTTTTTCTCCCATTTTCCCTTCGAATCGGTATGCCTTCATAACAACGAGGTCGATAACCCCCTTGAATCCTGCCTCTTCTCCGATTGGCATCTGGAGAGCGATAACCTTATTACCAGCGAGACGTTTCTTGATAGAATCATAGGTCATCTGGAAGTTAGCTCCCGTTTTGTCCATCTTATTGGCAAATGCGAGACGTGGAACTCCGTATTTATCAGCTTGTTTCCAAACCGTTTCTGATTGAGGTTCTACCCCTTGTGATCCGTCGAAAACGGCAACCCCCCCATCAAGTACACGCATAGAGCGTTCTACTTCGATCGTGAAATCAACGTGACCTGGAGTGTCGATGAGGTTGAACTGAGTTCCTTTCCATTCACAGGTGGTCGCCGCAGAGGTGATCGTGATACCACGCTCTTGCTCTTGAGCCATCCAGTCCATAGTCGCCGCTCCTTCGTGAACTTCTCCGATTTTGTGAGTCTTCCCAGTATAGAAAAGAATACGTTCAGAGGTTGTCGTTTTCCCCGCATCGATATGCGCGATGATACCGATATTACGGATATTCTTCAGGTCTTTAGAAATGGCCATAGAGTGTAAAAATTAATAAATTAAGGATGCAAAAAATATTCTTCAAATGAAAGAATTCCCGCAGATTGTATAGGAAAGGCAAGAATAGTCAAATTTATTTATTTGCCTTTTTACTCGCTTGCGATACAATACCGCGCGTATATTATTCATAGCCTCAAAAATATATGTCTTTTCAAACTACCTGGGATCTCGCGCGATACTTCTATACCGGTCTCGATGACCCAAAATTCACAAACGCTCTTGAGAATATCATCCCCGAAACCGACGCTTTTGCGGAAAAATACCGAGGGAAGATTAAGAACTTCCGAACTCCGGAAGAAGTACTCGAATACTATCGGGATTATGAACGAATATCTCACGATATGGGGACGCCCGGAGTCTATCTCTCCTATCTCCAGAGTCTCGATACCCAAAATGACACAGTCATCAAAAAGATGGGAGAGCTTGAATATACTTTCATCAATGCGAGTACCAAACTCCTCTTCATCTCACAAGAGTGGAAGGAGCTCGGATATGAACAAGTCATGGTATTTGCCAACGATCCAGCTCTCAGAGAGTACAAAAACGCGCTCGTCTCCAAGGCGGATAATCTTAAATATCTCCTCGGCGAGAAAGAAGAACTCGTGCTCAATGAAAAATCCCGAGCCCTCGGGGTGATCGAGAGCCTACGAGAAGAACTCGCGAACTCCTATACCTTTGAAATAGAGCTTGATGGCGTGAAAAAAACCGTCACCGAAGAAGAAATCCGATCTCTCCGATCAAGTCCCGACCGAGAAACGCGTCGCAAATCCTACAAGTCACTCCGTGCGGTCTACAATAACAAACAGGCTCAGATCACCCTCGGCAATATCTATTCCTGAGTCGTCAAGGACTGGGCATCGGATGTGAAACTCCGAGGATATACACATGTCATGGAACCGAGAAATCTCTCCGAAGAACTTGAAACCGAAGTGGTCGATATGCTCATGAGCGAAGTACAATCCGCCTATCCCCTCTTCGCCCGGTTCATCGAAGCCAAACGGAAAATCATGGGACTTGATACATTCGAAATCTCCGATGTTCAAGCTCCTCTCGGATCCATCGAAAAGGAATTCACCTTCGAGGATGCGACCAAACTCCACCTCGAGACGATGAAAAACTTCGACGAGGAGTTTTACACATATTCCGTCGATATGCTCGACTCCGGTCGAGTCGATGCCTTCCCGAAGTATGGCAAACGCTCCTGAGCTTTTGCGAGTTACCGACCCGGAGAACCGAGTTTCATCCTCCTCAATCATACGGGTAAACTCCGTGACGTTTCCACTCTCTCACACGAGCTCGGTCACGCGACCCACGGACATCTCGCCCAAGGCCAGAAACCAGCCGTCTACGACAGCTCCCTCTCCCTCGCAGAAACTGCCTCCATCTTCTCCGAGATGCTCCTCGGCGAGCAGATCAGGAAACAACTCTCTCCAGAGGAATACAAAGAATTCCTCAATGAAAAACTCTCCGACGTTTTCGCAACGATTTTCCGTCAAATCCAATATATCGCCTTTGAGAAGCGCGTCCACGAAGCCATCGCCGAGGGACAAGAACTCACCTATCACGACTTCAACAGTATGTGGCGAGCAGAGCAGCTCCAGATGACCGGCACAAGCGTCACCTACGACGTCGAAGCCCAGGACGAATCCGGTTGGTCCATGATCCCCCATATCTTCGCAACCCCCTTCTACTGCTACGCCTACGCCTTCGGCAATATCCTCGTATTTGCCCTCTATAATCGATACCAGAAAGAAGGGCAGAGTTTCGTAGAAAACTACAAAGACATCCTCCGCTCCGGCGGCTCCAAACGCCCACGCGATCTCCTCAAAGAGCACGGATTCGATATCACGAAGCCGAAGTTCTACCAAGATGCGATGGAAGAAATCGAGAAGATGGTGGTGGAATTTGAGGAGTTGGCTAAATAAGAATTTACAATTATTTTCAATAATTTACAAAATCACAAAATCTTGTAAATCCATTTTGATATTCTGAATTTTTGTATATAATGTGGGGAATTATTTGTAACCATTAAATTATGCCGCAAAATAGCCCCGCTCTCTTTGAGCAAAAAGAAATCCGCAAAGTTTACCACGATGAAAAATGGTTTTTTTCGGTAGTCGATGTCGTCGGTGCACTGACCGATAGTACAGATGCGAAAGACTATTGGTATCGCATGAAAAATCGCGTAAAAAGTGAGGATGGGCTTGAGTTGTCGACAATTTGTCGACAACTGAAATTATTGTCCTCCGATGGCAAAAAGTATACAACTGATTGTGCCGATACCGAGGCACTTCTCCGTATCATCCAATCCATCCCATCCCCAAAAGCGGAGCCATTTAAGATATGGCTCCCCGAAG
>CAZCYU010000075.1:0-3095 GCA_964503165.1 uncultured Candidatus Peribacteria bacterium
AGTGGTTTCATTTGATTTCCCGGAGGTGACGATCGAGATGGAGGTGTCAGCGGGTACCTACATCCGCTCGATCGCACGAGATCTCGCTGTCAGTCTCGGACTCGCAGGACATGTGACCCGACTCCACCGCAGTCAAATCGTCCATCTCCATGAGTCGCAAAGTAAGAGAGTCGAGGACATTACTGAGGCGGACGCTATTCCCTACGAACAGATTTTCCCGGACTTCGGGGTGATGACTCCATCACCGGAGGTGATCGGATATATCCGCAATGGACTCGTATTCCCCAATACGCTCGGGCTCGAACCGGGCAGGAAGTATCTCGTCAAAGAAGGCGAAAAATACGTCTCACTGATTGAGGATGAGTGAGGAAATGTGAAGATATGTGCGAATAGTGTGGAATAATTACTTATTCATGGAGAGTTTCGTAGATATGACATTGAATAACATCCCCATTACTATCATACCATAGACAGCATTAACTCCCATTGCTAGACGTTGTGGCCATGTCACGGGACGAGCATCAAGTCAGAGTCAAGTAATAGTACAAAGTGAATTAAAAAGGTATGCCGATACATCGTGCAAATCAGTTATCATCCTTTTATCAACCGATGTAACTGCATCTGCTGCCCAGTAGAGTCAAGCAAACAATGCGAGTGAAAGAGTACAGGTAATAGTAAGGCGCTTGAGACTCGTCCCATAGAGGGAGATAACTCGAAAAAATTTTAGTCCTAAATACGCCCCTATTCGTCAATCGGCAAGATGATTGTATTGCTTTACATCCATTCGCATGATATAGAGCTCCATTATACGATCGGAGATACCGAGTTGTCGGTAGAGTTGTTCTATGGTGTGGAGATAGTATTCTACCATTTCAAGAAATGCTCTCATTTGCATCCCCCGTCCTCTCGATTCATGGAGGATGGATTTTGTGATGGAATAAACCTTCGTTCGGAATTGCAAAAAATATTTCTTTACCTCGGGCGTTTCGACAGAAAGAATCTGTAATTTTACCAGTAGGAGATAAAAAAGAATTTCAAGATATTTTTCTTCGTGTCATGAAAGGCGGGAAAGTTGTTCTTTCAAAAAAACCTCCATTCATTTGAGTTTTGTTTTTGCTTCGGGATCGTGATTTATAAGGAAATTACTTATGGAACTTAGAGTGTGTTCTATTTCTGGTTGATTGGATGTGCTCATAAATTTAATTTTTTGAATGTAAAAACGATATGCTTTTCCGTAAGGATAGATTACAGAGTATATATTTTTCTAAAATTTACAAATTCTTTTTTGTAAAGCCCTCCTTTTTTTAGAAAGGAGGGCTTTATTTAAACATCTGTATAATCATCTCGATCCCCGGATACAGGATGTATCCAGAAACGAGAAATATGACAGACGCGCGGAGTTTTGGTTTATCACCAATCCTTTTGGATAGATAATGTGATAAAACCACCATGAGAACCGCGCCAGAGAGGACACCTCCGAGATACCAGAGTTGGTACGTGAAGATTTTATCCGCGATAATACTGGCGTTATAGATGATGTCGTCCGTACAATGTAGGCCGAATCCAGCAAAGGACATAGCAAAGAACGTTCCTTTGCTGGGTTCTTTTGCACTTCCCCATCCTATCCATGTTTTGATAGCTATCCAGAGGGGAAGGAATCCTCCAATCCATGTGTATGGGCGAAGTAAACTAATACTCCACCCGATACCCACTACCAACAGGAGCATGATAACTACCATTGATATAAGACCGGCGACAGCTTCAATTTTTTGTCTTTTTGTTTTTGCCTCGTGGTAGATGCCAGAGAAGATGACGAAGTCATCTATGCCAGTAATAAACCAACTCATGAGTCCAAAGAGCCAGGGGCTCAAATCTTTCGCGAAGACAAGGATTGTATCCATGTTATCACTAAACCAACTCACGAGTCCAAAGAACCACGGACCTAGGTCTCCTGCGAAGATCAGAATGGTATCCATCTCATCCTCCTTCTGTGATTACCAATGGATCATTGGCAGAAATACGTGACAAAGAAACGAGAATCTCCTCTACCTTCACCCAGTCTGCCCCCTCACTTATGATGATTTCCTCCATGGAAAGGCTTGTGTTGTTGAAGATAATGACAGCATCATCTCCGATCTTCATAAATGCATCATACAGAGTTTTTTTTGCATCAAATTCGAAATAGTAATACCCGATGGGTTTCTCCTTCGAATTTTGCAACTCTTCCTTGAGATGGATCATATCCTTCTCAAACCTTTCAGCCAATTTATCCACCCCTCGTAGGAGGTCGATGGGATAAATTTTGGAAGGTCCTAAGGCATACGCTCCCGTCATGATGAAAGTTTCGTCGAAAACCATGTTGGCATGTGCAGCGCTCATAGCCGTTACATGGTCCCCAGCCAATCTCATTGCCATAGCGATATTCATAGCCTTTTCCTCGCGTTTTGTGTTTTAGTTTGACTTCGTAAGAGAGCAAGTGTAGTTGTACTCATAAAAACGATTCTGTCAATTTTTTTTCAGTTTTTATTTCAGATTGCTTTTTTAGATGTTTTCTGTATATTCCCAGCGTATTTTTATGTTAGTGACCTATTTTTTGCAAAAAATGTCTTTGTATGATATAATCATATACAGTTTTTTGATATAATCCCCTTATTAGTACCCTACCGCATAAGAAAATATACTTTATGGAATGACAAAATCTTGCACCCGCCGCCTACAAAAATGCAACAAGTATTACCGATATTGTATCGATAAGCGGTTTTGTGAAAAATTCAACCGAAAGTCTGCTTTCATTACAGGATACGAACCTGGAGATTGACGACGAAACCCTTCGGCTCCTCCGATGATCGAAAACGATCAATAGTATCGATGAACTCAAACGACAACTTTTTGAGGTGGGACGAATTTATGGTATCCAACGTTTCATTCTTTATCGCAAAAAAGACGACACCCATGCAGAAATATTAATGAATTTCTCTCATTGAAATGATGGAGAAAAAGTAGGCGATATAGTTGCTATGGAGGGGAATCCGAATCTCCAGACTGCTTTCGAAAATAAAGAATTTTCACAAGTTCCGGTTCCCGGCATCGGCATC
>CAZCYU010000076.1:0-8879 GCA_964503165.1 uncultured Candidatus Peribacteria bacterium
AACTTCGATGCGATGCGACAGGTCTGGAATCGCTTGCGTTCTCTCGAAATCACCGGACACCGAACCGAGAAATGTGATACCCGCATCATCGGCGGAACCTGGAGTGTATATCCCCTCTCCTATCAGGAAGAGTATATGAAAGATCTCTACGACGCTTTCACAACCTATCCGGAGCTCCGGAAAAATCTCGTCAAGACAGAGACGAGTGAAGAAAAATTTGCCAGTTTCGAGATACATCCCGACTTCGTCGTCCATAAATCTGCAACCCTTGAAGAAGCCAAAAAACGCAATGAAACAGCCGAATGCCGAGTTATCGGGATCGCCATCGAAACTCGACCTGACGTCATCGATGAGGACGAAATAACGAGGCTCCGAAGATATGGAGTGACCCGAGTCGAAATCGGATACCAATCCACTGATGATGAAATCAATAAGATCAGCAAAAGATGACACGGCAACGCAGAATCGATCCGAGCCACTCGCCTCCTCAAGGACGCGGGATTTAAGGTCGTCGCTCATATGATGCCCAATCTCCTCGGGAGTACTCCCGAAAAAGACCTCGCAAGCCTGCGAGAGGTCTTCGAGAATCCCGACTTCCGTCCCGATGAACTCAAAATCTACCCGATGATGGTGACGCCTCACACCGAACTTGAGGGTATCTGGAGGGGTGGAGGATTCGTACCGTACGACGACGAAACACTCGTCAATCTCATGGCTGAGATGCAGGGCATCATCCCAGAGTATGTCCGACTCAATCGGATGTACCGAGATATCCCATCTGGCGAGATTCTCGCCGGATCCCACCTTGCCAATCTCCGCCAGGTCACCGATCAGAAGATGCACGAACGGGGAATAATTCGCAAGGATATATCTGCCCGAGAGATTCGAGAAAAAGGCAACGATCCCACCAAGGCTGTGCTCGATGTCACCGAATACGAGGCAAGTGACGGGACCGAGTATTTCCTCCAGTGGATCGATCCAATCGATCGGACGGTATTTTCATTATTGCGACTCAGGATAACAAAAAATCTTGCTATCATAAGAGAACTCCATACTTTCGGAGACCAACTCAAAATCGGAGAAAAATCCGATGGGAGTGGTCAGCATATGGGATTTGGCAGACGCCTTATGGCGCATGCCGAGGAAATTGTACATGAAAAATACCCAGAAAAAAAAAAAATCGCCGTTATCGCCGGAGTTTGAGTGCGAGCCTATTACGAAAAACTCGGGTATGAACTCGAGGGGGAGTATATGGTGAAGAAAGATTTTTGATTTTAAATTTGACTTTTCTGTTTTTTTTATTATATAAGTAAGTATTTACTTGTTTTATTTCTAATAAAAAATACTTATGAAAAAAGTACCTACCGGAGATAATCTCCGTCCTCTTGAAGGGAAATCTCCCCTTTCACAAAAAAGTTTTTCTCAAAGAATGGAAATGCTTTTGGTCTCTACACCATTTGTAGTTTTAATGGCATTGGGAGCACAGGGATGCTCAAACGAACCAAATAAGGTTATTGAGAAAAATGTAAATCCTGGTACTACCACTAGTCTCAATAAGCCTGTTGCTGGTAAAGTTGGAGACAAAGCTGTCGAGGAAGTAGAGCAAAAGAAAGAGTGATGAGATATAGTCTCTCTCCATTCACTCATGTTATGAGATGAGAAAATGAAGGTTGTAAGAAAAAAAGAAGATATACATAAAATGTATCAAACATATATAGATTCACGATCAAAATCATTATGACCGAATGCAGAGAAATATATGAGGGGGGTTTTATTGAGTGCTTATATAGGGATGCTGAAGGAAGGATATGAGATAGATTGCACGGGGCTCGATGATCTCATGGAGAGGATTCCTCTTCTTAGTGATTGAGAACTCACCATTAAAACTTGAAAATGAATACCCCAAATTTCAGAATTTACATGAAAAATAATGATAGTTTGAGAAAAAATAACAGAAAAAAGGGGGGATAAGACAGAAAGTAAATTACTCATTTCAGAAAGAGGTTGGGGCCTTAAACATTGGGGTGCCAATACTAATGAAGTAAGTATTGTGGTTGATCCAAAAGAATTTTTTAAGCTGTTTTATTCTGATTTATCACCAAGTGTTAAGCAAAGTGAAAAACAAATTGCAGAAATAAATAACAAATTCATACTAGAACAAGAAAAATTGAGGCTTGCTGACAATACAGTTGAAATTCGAGATTTTCAAATTGCAGAATTGGGAAAAGATATGGCGGCACTAGAAAAAGAAAAGAAAAGGATTTCAGACAAGGCTATCGCAGATGCTGAGGAAGCAAAAAAAGAAGCATTAAGAATAAAATGATTGACCGATACTGCTCTAAAAGATGAGCAAACAAGATTACAAGGGCTCTTTACTGCAAAAGAAAAAGAATTAAGCTGAAAAATGACTACTCAAAATACTGAAATATGAAGATTGACGACTCTTATGGAAACACAGAGTGGTACTTTTGAGACAAACAGACAGGCACTAAAGAAAACGACCGATGAGATAAATAAAGAAGTAGTTACATTAAGCAATAGGATAACTGCAATGGAAAGGGAGGCTATTAAAAATAGGACCACGATTGAATCCCAGAGTACTGAGGTGACGAGACTATCTGGAGAAAATAAAGCATTGAGAGAAAAAGAGCTGGCACTTGTGAAAAAACACGAAAAAGAAATGGCAGATTTTCAGTTAAAATTAATCCTTAAATAAGATGTAGGGAATAATTTAACCGCATCACATCTCAATTTTTGCAAAAAATAAAATAATATGCTATTATAGTTGTATATTATTTTATAACAAACAAACTATGGCGAATCCAAATATAGACACGAGATGAGTAGATTCTCTTATTCAAGACCACGATATCACAGTAAAATTAAGTGATATGGTGCAAACTTTTAACTCCCTTGTGCAGAATAAGAAGTTAACTGAGGAGGAAAAAAATGAATTTCTGAAACAATGGCTCTGAACCGATCATCTGAAAATCGACGAAGGTAGTAATAGTTGATTAATTGATAAAATGATTCAGGAGATTCTGCGAAAAGAAGGAAAAAGTAAAAAAAACGAAAGAGATCGTGTGAAAACGGATATAGAGGCAAGATTAGATGGCTTGAGAGGTAGTCTATCAATTATTGATAATAAAGAGGCCTTGACTTCAATAACTAAAGGATTAAGGGAAAAGTATTGAAAAAAACCAATACCATCTCCTGTACAACCAACTCCAGTTTCTGAAGCAAAACCAAATCCAGAAATTTCAACACCACCAGCTCCAGCTCCAGCTCATCAGGAAACAAAACCAAACTCCCCTATCGCTCCTCCGGAACCAGCAAAATCAGCTCCAGCACCAGCGCCAGCTCAAGTTACACCAGCAAAATCAGCTCCAGCACCGGTTCCGCCTTCTGCACCTACAACACCTCTTGTACAATCAACAACAGGAAAACTAGAAATTTCTTCAACAAAGGTAAAAATAAAATGGGTGAAAGAATCCTTGCAATGACATTTTGCTGATGTGAATAATCCAACCAAAACTGAAATTATAAAAGTTCTGAATAGCTTTAAAGATAAAACTTTTGATAAAAAAATGGAGACTCCCGAGTCATCTGCGGCAGCAATTTTTTCTATACAGGCATGATTGAGGTTACAATGAATTGATGTAATTATAGATTGAGTTTATTGAACAAATACAAGTACAGCAATAAAACAATTTCAAAAAAAATACAATGAAACTGCCACTAAAAAATTGATAGTTGATTGAATCCCCTGAACAAATACAATCAAAGCCCTTTTGGATCAATTAAAATAGTTCATCATCACAAGAGAATAATCCCATTAAATCATAAATTTAATGGGATTATTCTAAATTTTTTCGAGAACCTGTGTGATGAATCTCTTGAGACCGTCTCTATTTTCTTGGGGTTTATCTTCTTGAGGTTTATTTTTTCTTATTCTCTTCAATAATCTCCTCACTAAGGTTGCTACTCAAAGTAATACTCATCAAGCTCCCACTGCCCCTCAGGCAAGAATGAGCTTGAGATTATAAATCTGAGGCGGTATTCTTCAGAGGGGGGGCTCCTCATAAGCAAAGATTAGTCCTCTAAAGTCCGTATTATTAAATTCTGCTAGAGTTGGAAGAAGCATGCTATCATATCCTTGACTTTCGAGGAATGTTTTAATTTTTGTATTACCAAATAATGCATAAATACGTGTAGCAGAAAAATTTGAATTCACAATATCCTCGATTTCTTTTTCTAATTCTTTTTTGACCTCATTCATCGATGTGTCATCACTTGCAATAATAGGAAGTCTTTTTTTATAAAATAAATAATGTTCTTTCGCAACAGCAGTATTATTATCATCAGCATAATCTATATGATCTTTAACAACGGTTTTTTGTAATTTGGGATATTTTTCATCTCGTATATCATCTCATAATACCTCCAATATCCTGAGTATATAACTTTCTCAGGTTCATATGAGGGCCGTTTTTTCTCATCTATTATAGATAACGAGTAATAATTTCGCGTATCTTTTCTGGAGATCCTCACTGTATATTATATCTTCGATTGATGACAGTCAGGATTCTTCTAACCAACTATTGAGATTGTCATAGTGTCCATGGAGCTTATCTTTTGCGAGGCTTGTTTGGATTATTTTTCCTATGATATTTATATCTCTCGTATCATTCAGCCGAAAGAGCTCCTTGCGTAAGTCATATATCTTCTTTCATTTTACCCTTCTGTTCTCATCATTTACATCGTCCAATTCTTTTTTTATCTCATTAACCATGACCAAATCCGCTTCCGTTCTCTCAAATCTCATCAATCTCCTACCTATGATTTTCTGGAGTTCCGGAGATTCTACGTAAGAAATTGCTTCTTTGAGATCATCTGCACTGGGCCAGTCTATCAAAGATCTTTTACTATTCAAATTATAGATTTTCAGTTGAAAATCTCAGAGAGAGCTCGTCCTGCCGAACCATCCTCATATTTTTTTTAAGAATTTTCTTCACGGAAGTCATATCTCATAATTCTCCTTCGTTATGATATGCGAAAGGAAATTATAATCTTGATCGTTTTTCCCTACCACCCCCCTAAAAATCTTGGAATCTACGTCAGAAAGGGGTAATTCTTCTACATAGGTTTCGGACAAAATAGATGACAAAACGGAATTTACAAAATCGAGAGGGATTACGACGCTCCTCATACTTGGGAATTTCCCATTCGAAACATCTATATTTTTATCATCTGAAAGCTTATCGATAACGAGATCGATGAACTTATTCTTCTTGAGCAGGTCCATATCTTTTATCTTTGCGAAATTTGGATATCTCTGGACATATCTCTGAAGTTCACTCTCCAGTTGATTAAAAACTTTAGTAAAATTATCTGTTGGATAAAAGAATACCTTCACTACTTTGTCATCATATAGGCCATTATCTTTATTTTTAACAGCCTGTCTAGCTTGTTCATTCAGTTCCTGCCTTCTCAGCTCAACATACTTCTCGAAAATATCCCCTAGACCCTTGGTAACAAAGTACGGAATAGGCGCATTGATATTGGTAGTTCATTTGTTGATCATTCATTCGTGTTGTATGTATCACATCATCTGGAGTCATTGAATCTGATTCTTGTATTCCCTCTCAAATTCTCCCTTTTCTTTTGGTGTCAGAGTAGCTATGATAGCATCTATCTTCCTCTCCTGTAATGAGACGAGTTTCGCCATTAACCCCCTATTCTTCGTATCCTCAATCTTATTGATCAAATCCAATTCTTCCTGTGTATCCTTTAATAATTCGAGTTTCCCAAATTTGAATCTCAGTATTGCTTCTTTAAGCTTCACATTTATATTCTCGTATCTTTTCATGTAATAAAGATTTGATACATCTATAGCATCCAACAATCCTCGCGTATCCAGATTCTCATTACTTTTCCTTTCGAAAAGGGAATCACCCGACACCATAAGTTCGCTTGGCGTGTATTTTCAGATAAGGATAAATTCAAAATAAAACATGGTTCGAGCATGATTATTTTTAGAAATATACTTACTTGGCGAATTAGCATTATGGAATCAATCCATCAACACGGGTCCGGAAATCTTTATAGTATCGTTTCTTTTTATCTTCTTCCTCTCGGCTTCCGGTTTCTTGAGTTCTTCTCCTATATTGATACTCTCTCAATTGACACGCATCTCTATCAGAGAATGATACAGAGGGAGGTTTCCTTTTATTACGGCTTTTGTGGTGTTCTTCAATGCCGATTTATATGATCATCTCTGTTGGATGAAATTGGTAATATAATCAAGAGCATCCATTTCTCATTTCATCTCAGAGAGTGTACCTTCGTTTATTATTTTGATGTCCTGAGCTGTAAATTCCATAAAACCATTCCCCAAAAATATTGCCTGATGGGTATTTATGTGCGGAGCATAGTTTGGATCTTTTTTCTTCTGCCCTGCATTATAATCTCTGACTACTCATTTATAATCACTGAGGTTAAAGTATATAAAAAGAACATCTCAGGCTCTTCAGTCTTTTTTGAGATAATCCCCTGTTTCAATCAACCCATTTTTATATCATTCTTTATCTTTCACGATATCTTCATTTCAGATTTTATTGGCATCAAAATACCCCATCAGATTGATACGCTGAGTATGTCAAATCTTGGCGAGTTCATTTGGGAGCGTCCAGGCATCTATACCCTCTTTTAGCGCATACGTATTTTCTTCTTTTGTCCTATCGAGTGGACTCTTTGAGAAACTGAAAAATCATTTGACTGTTCCGGCACAGTAGACAAGACTCCCCCACTTTATATCAACCAAGGGGGGGTTGATAACATCGAGTCATCAATGAGCCATATTTCACAAGAATCATTTGGCCATCCTCTCGATTCAGATGGTTTGAACCTGCGTCGGGAATAACAAGCGATCTGGAACCGTATTGACTCCCTCGGAATCCTTAACCTTCCTGGCATCTTCTATTTCTTTAACAATAAAATCTGGCAATGCCTTTTTTTCGGGTACTAAATAGAGTATTCTCGATTTCGTATTATCGACCGTGGATCCTATGATGTCAGGACCATTGGCAATAGCCCCAGTAGAGGGGCTTGATGCTGATAATATTCAGGCAATTATAGGTATGGCAACTGATGTTTTCATCTTAATTTCAAGCATGATAAATATCGTGTGTATTTCACATAGTAATGGTTTTTTTAATTTGTCAACTATATTTGCGAAAAAACTATTTTACGGTCACACTTTTGGCAAGATTTCTCGGTTTATCGATATTCCTACCAAGGAGGTCAGCGGTATGGTATGCGACAATCTGTCCGGCGATGGCAGTGAGGAATGGATGGAGTTCTTGGAGGGTCTCGGGGATGAGGACATTCCATGTGGCAGAATCGGTTGGTTTGTCGGAGATGACGAGGATTTTGCCATCCCTCGCCTTAACCTCTTGGACGGATGAGAGATTTTTCTCGTAGAGGAAATCTGATGGCATGAAGATAATAGAGGGAAAATCCGCATCCACGAGGGCGAGCGAGCCATGCTTGAGCTCGCCGCTCGGGAGAGCCTGAGAGTTGAGGTAGGAGATTTCTTTGAACTTGAGGCTCGACTCATAGGCGATGGCGAGCTCGAGATGTCGTCCGAGGAAGAAGAACTGTTTGTAGTCTTTGATATTGGCGACAATATCTTGAATCTTCGCGGAATCCTTGAGGAACTCCTCTATTTTCTCCGGTATATGTTGGAGCTCCTGGATGATTTGTCGGTACTTTTGTCGGGGGAGATTGTCATTCTTTTCTCCGAAATAGAGCGCGAGGAGGAGGATCGTACATATCTGAGCAGTAAATGCCTTTGTAGAGGCAACTCCAACCTCTGTCCCCGCTCTCGTGAAGAGTCCAAAATCGGTGAGTCGAGAGATCGTCGATCCGACGACATTGACGATACCGAATGTTTTGGCTCATTTGGACCGGAGGTATTTGAGCGGTTCGATGGAATCGGCTGTCTCTCCTGATTGAGAGATGAAAACATAGAGTGTTTTTGGGTCTACTTTGATATTTTTGTACTCAAATTCACTCGCAACCTCGACTCGAGATTCCATACCCGCAAGGTCCTCGAACCAGTAGGTCCCAAGCCATCCAGCATGGTAACTCGTCCCGCACGCGACGAAGGTGATTTTTTCAAAATCATGTTTGTCGAGCTCTTCAAAGGCAGAGGCAGTGAGAACAGTATTTTCGAAATCGATTCTCCCGCGGAACACATCCCGGAGGACTTTCGGCTGTTCGAAAATCTCCTTGAGCATGAAGTGTTTGTAGTCTCATTTCTCGGCCTTGAGGCTCGCAACATCAATTTTCTCCGCCGGTTTGGAGATGAGTTGCCCCTCAGATTTGATGGTATAATCGCCATCCTTGATATACACGAGATCTCCATCATCGAGGAAAATCACATCGTCCACGATCCCAGCGAGTGCTTGTGTATCGGATGAAAAATAAAATTCGGACTTGTCCGGAGCATACCCGAAAACGAGCGGACTCCCGTATTTAACCCCGATAATCTCATCGGGATGATCTCTGGAGATAAACAAGAATGCATACGCTCATTCAAGAGTTGGGAGGACTTTTTCGACCGTTGTGAGGAGATTTCATGACCACTGGTCTTCGATGAGTTTCGCCACCACCTCGGAGTCCGTCTCTCCATAGAAACGATATCATTTCGCCAGGAGTTCATCTTTGAGTTCACGATAATTTTCGATAATCCCATTGTGCACGAGATAGATATGTTTATTCGCTGAATAGTGCGGATGACAATTCTCCTCCGTCACGCCCCCATGCGTCGCCCAACGAGTATGGGCTATCCCATACGAAAAAACCTCATCTCACCC
>CAZCYU010000077.1:0-2737 GCA_964503165.1 uncultured Candidatus Peribacteria bacterium
ACTGTCTCCCTGTCCGGATACGATCGCCTTCATACTCGGGATAATTTTTTCATTATTGGTGCGGATCTGTTTCTGTATGTCCTCGTTATTTGCTGAGAGAGAATTATTGAGAGCAGCGATTTTGATATTGGGAGACCATTTACCGGAGAGAGCAGGGATACTCTCAGACATCTTCCCAGATCGGAGCATCGCATTGATCTCGGTTTTGAGCCGTGTTGTTTCGGTTTTTTCTCCACGGATATATTCTTTGAGCACACGGAATTTCTCAGTGTTTTGTGCCGAGAGGTCCTTGATAAAGGCATCCTCTTTATCTCCGCGATAATCGATGGCCTTTTGGAGCGTATCGGTAATGGCGAGAGTTCTCGGATCGTGCTGTGATCGGATGGTCGCTATATTCCCCTGGAGGATATCTTTAAATACCGCCACACTCGCCTCTTCTCCGACATGCCTGTGCATATACGTATTGAGCGTGATGAAATTACTAAGGAGATTGAAAGAGAGATGACGAACGAGAGCATTCAATGGGTTTTCTTTCGGGATATATCCCTGTATCTCCGTATTGACATTGATATTGTCGGGGACCGTGTTGCGGAGATCTACGTTGGGTATGGTTGGCTGAGATCCGGTCAGATTTGAGACATTGTTGGTGACCGTATTGAGTGGTCCGAGCGTTGCTTTGGCCATTTCGAGGATGAATTCCACTTCGAACTCGAGGTTGACATATGTCTTGACCTTGATCCCATCGGTGAAACTCATCGGGAAATTCGGGTATTCGAGATCGATGAAATCAATCGCAGACTTCCCCTGTCGCTCCGTAATCTGAGCGATCTGATCCCCCGCTCGCCACTCTGGGACAAATGGGTTGATATTCATAATACACTTCACCTTGGCGACGAGTTTGAAGATATCGAGCACTGCCGCGATAGAACCGAGGAGTTTCGGGATCGTCGGTGGAGGTGGGAGATCCGGGAGCGTGATGAGTGGAAGTGATGGCATATCCGGGAGTTCTGGGAGCTCTGGGAGTCTCGGTAAGAGCGGTAAGCTCGGGATATCGAGAGATCCTGTTGGGACATCCGGCAAAAGGAAATTTGGAAGCTCGGGCAAGACGATCGGCACGAAATTGAAATGGAACTCCGGCATGAGGATCGGGAGACCCGCACGGATATTGTGGAGATCGAGCCAGATATCCGGCCATTTTGGGAATTGGACAATCGGAATCTTCGGGATGATCGCGGAGACGATCTTGAAGATAAATTGCTTGAGGTCGAATCGCTCATTGCGACACACCGCACATTCTGCCTCATAATCATAGAAAAGATCGACGATGAGTTGCCAAGATTTGAGAATAGATTTGATGAGCATATAGAGCTCGACCCAAGTTTTGAATCGTATCCCATTCTCGCTTATCCATCCACCCATCATCATCTCGACGGCCTCGATATTACAGAGGATCTGCGTCGCATAGCGTTCTTTCCAGGTGAGGTATTTTTGGAGTTTGGATGGGAACTGGCGATACTCCTTGATGATACGGATATTTTCTTCGAGAGAATTGATGAGTGCGTCGGACTGGATAATCGCGAGGGAGTCCGCTCCTGCGGGAGTCCCAGCCTTGGTCCATTTGGCCTTTTTATCCTCATATTCTTTTTTGTACTTCTTGAGGGTCAATTCCGCATTAAACAGCCATTTGTCTGATTCCTCTAAACTCATCGATGGGAGGGAGATGTCTACCACTTGACTCTCGAGTTTGACGAGTGGGAGATGTGAGATGAACTCGTACGCCGCCTTAACTCCCGAGACGTTTTGTCCGAGCGAATTGATCGTCCCTCAGTTATTACTGATCATGGAATTGTATGATGACTGCATCTGCCTGACTGTGTCAGTCTGTAATTGACTATTTGATCGAGCATCTGCAGCATAATTTGCTGTATCTTCGCCTTTTGCCTTATTAAAGGCTCCTTCTAATTTCCCTGGAAAGTCCTTGTATCCGGAGAGATCGAGTTCCTTAAAATCCGGGAAAATGACATACAGGGTCGGGAGACTCGTGAGCTTATTGACGACTTCTTCGAGTTGGCGATTCGCCCAGTCCATGAGGAAATCGGGGAACGCGGATACGCGGTCATTTTTGATTTTGATGATATTGCCGAAATCAAAGTTCTTGAGAGCGGTGACATCGATGGAAGTTTCGAAATTTGAGTCCCCTCCACTTCCCTGTCCGATACCAATGAGCGGACCAGCAGTCATACTCCTCGGGAAGTTCCCGGCTGCCATACTCGCATTGATCTCTGGGAGGACGGATCGATCGCCACCGACATATCGGAGGAGATTCGATCGATCGCCACTGCTGAGAAAAGAACTCGATGAGCCGACTCGACACGAGTTGGCATTCACATAACTGTTATCTGATCCCAGACTCGAATCAGATCCGAGTCCCCACGATCCGAGGTCCCCATCCGATCCGTCATCCTTACACCCAAAGAACGGCTTCGCTGCCACGATACAATTTCCCCCCGACACAATCGGAGACACTCATTTTGGTGGTATCTGCCCAGTCACAAATGGGATACTTTCAAAACAGGCAGCTACCCCGATAGCACCGGTAATCGTCGGAGTAATATAGAGTCGGAAAAAATTCGATGCTCCTTTGTCACCGAGGTATCATCCTGCCCCAAGTTGGCTACATTGAGTCGCGAGATCGAGTGGAGAGAGTGGCCAAACGGATGGAATACAGTAGGGACCG
>CAZCYU010000078.1:0-3583 GCA_964503165.1 uncultured Candidatus Peribacteria bacterium
AGACTCGAGAACAGATCCTCGAAGAGGAAACGGACGAATTTTTCAAAAAACGGGCTCTCTCGGTGAGTCTCTGAGTAGCAGGGAATAACATAGAAGTAGGCAAGACCTATACGGCACGTATTAAAGTTACAGAAAATGGGAGGCCATTTACAGGGAGTCTCCCGGGAGATGGACTCATCCTCAGTTATGACAACAAAGGAGTTCGACTTTTCCCAGATGTTATCATCGCCATCGAGAATGGGACTCGTGACTTTAAAATCTCCGGACTCAAGGTGGGGAGATATGGCGTGAGTTTCAAGATAGGCAAGAAGATTTTCCTCACGACCAATGTGAATGTGTACAAAGCGACAGAGATGAGGGCACCAACCCAGGCAGCGATTCTCACGAATCCATCCCTCCTGCTCGCACAAGAAAAGCCTATGGCAGTGGTATTCCGCACCAAGTATGGGTCCAATCAGATCGACATCCCGTATTATGGCACCTATATCCTCAAATCTCTGACCGGCAAGGCGAAGTTTTGTAATGTGTCTCAGCGAAAAGTTCGAAAGTGTTCTGCCGGTGAGGTTGTCGAAGAGCTCACATTCACCTATGATGATACCTACCGAGGAGTCCTCATTGCCAATATCGTTCCGCTTGATTTCATGCCCGTGAGTCTCGTGGTTGTGAAAAAGGAAACGGGGAAAACGCTCGCCAAAACAACCACCGATATTAATATCCGTAATCCAAACGGGATCGATAAAAATTACACGTATTTCGTCGAAGTTATCAGCGCACTCAAGAAATGAATCTTCCGGCTTCAATCCGGGTACGTCCTCCAGGACCGTGAGATGATCGGTAAACAGGCCAAGGAAATGGTGCGAAACTATCTCGCCTACACCTTCCTCCGGGCAGGTTCCGATAAAGTTCTGAAAAATACAATTGCAACTCGGATACGTGATTCTGAGTCTCGCATCGCTTCGGTCGATGATTATACCAAGATGACCCGAGCAAGTTTCGCCCGAGTCCTCCTTGATGTACTGGACCCATCCCTCATCGTCAATACCGACAAAAAATGGATCGATGAGTCGGGTCTCAACAAAGACATCATGACTACTCTCCGTCTCCGCTACGATTTCAAATGGCGCGACAATTTCGCCGAACGCTACTTCCAACCCGACAAAAATCTCACCATAGGGGAGGCGCTCTATCTCATAGAACAGCTCAATAAATCAGGGAAATAATCGCAAAAATTTGACAATACCAGCACTTTCCATATTATCGAAACCAAACACAAACACATTCTAAGAAGCTTAAACACATATGAGGAGGGGGTATGGAGAGTATATTGGTGGCAGTATGCGAAAAGTCTATCGACTTTTTTGCTTTCATTGAAAAGGCTGCAAAACATCTTGGTTTCATACTTCCTGAGGAGGAGCGACATGAAAAATAAAAACTGGATCCAGACAATCTGGAACGCAGCGTGTGCACCCTTTGTTGTCATGGGCATGGCTTTCGGGATCTATGGATTTGTGATCCCGGAAAGTGATGTATCTAAAGTGGTACGATATAAAGTCGTTGGTTTTTATTACACCCTCGACACCACCTTCGCAATACTCAGGGTTGCTATTTTTGCTCTCCTGGGGTATACGATGCACCAACTTGTTTTTTCCAAAATGAGTGCCGTACCGAAGAAAAGCCACGCAGATGTATCGAGTTCCGCCATTTCTGAGGATCTCATGCAATTGATGGGGTGGTCAGCACTTGCTACATCCCTATCTTATGGGATTTTCCGCCTGATCATCGAGGCCATGGAAGGTGGTATGAGTTTCGCACTAGAGAGAGTCTTTGGTGCAATCTTCTTTATCGTTTTTTCCATAACCATGGTTCTCATGGTCATACCGGAGACTGTGAGGTTGCTGAAAAAAATGGGCTACATAAAGGCCCAACTCGCAAAAGGAAAGAGAGCTTTCCTATGAAAACAAAATTCGGGTCCTGAGGAGGAACCCTATATTGAGAGAGCCCCGTGTGTTTAGCGGGGCCTTTTTTTGTAATTTTTTTTGACATTCCCATCTTTTTCCATAATATACGCGGGCTTTCTTTCAGAGAAAGGTATTTTCCTCGGTAGCTCAGTGGTAGAGCAAACGGCTGTTAACCGTTGGGTCATAGGTTCGAATCCTATTCGGGGAGCCATAAATATTCAAAAGGTCCTACTTTGTAAGAAGTGGGATTTTTTTATGATATTTTCCAAGAAAAACCCTACTTTTCCCTTTACTTTCCCTCATTTTTTCATATAATCCGCTTGATTTTTCTATAACCCCTATTTTTTTATGTCTGCAACATCTTACGACTCCAGTAATATCCAAATCCTCGAGGGGCTTGAGCCCGTCCGTAAACGTCCCGGTATGTATATCGGTTCGACCGATGAACGTGGCCTCCATCACCTTGTGTGGGAGATCGTCGATAACTCAATCGATGAGGCGATGGCAGGATATGCGTCGCATATCACCGTCACCCTTCATGAGGACAATTCCGTTTCTGTTGAGGATAATGGTCGTGGGATCCCGGTTGATATCCACCCAAAGACCGGTAAATCCGCACTCGAGACCGTTATGACTGTTCTCCATGCTGGAGGGAAGTTCGGAGGAGCGGAGAGTGGGTATAAGGTATCCGGAGGTCTCCATGGGGTTGGAGCTTCGGTCGTCAATGCCCTCTCCAACAAATTCGAAGCAACCGTTTTCAAGGATAAAAAAATGTACGGACAGACCTACCAACGTGGGGTTCCTGATGCGGATGTGAAAGAGATTGGGAAGTCCGACAAACACGGGACGCTCGTACGTTTCTGGCCGGATGACACGATGTTTTCTGTCACGATTTTTGATTATACAACCATTCTCACTCGTCTCCGTCAGCAGGCATACCTCACCAAGGGCATAACTATAACGATTCTCGATGAACGTACTGGGGATCGATACCGTTTCTACTTCGAATGAGGAATCCGCTCCTATGTCACACACCTCAACAGAAATGATGACACACTCGGAGATATTTTCTATGTGGATAAAAATCTCGAGGGGGTGAATGTCGAGATCGCGATGCAGTACAAGAAAGACGACTATTCTGAGAAAATCACCACTTTCGTCAATAATATTCATACGCCAGAAGGAGGAACCCATCTCGTGGGATTCCGAACCGCTCTCACTCGTACCGTCAACAAGTATGCTCGTGAACAGGAGATCCTCAAAGAAAAAGACGTCAATCTCGGGAATGAAGATATGATCGAAGGAATCACCGCTATTCTCTCCGTCAAAGTCGCAGAGCCACAATTCGAAGGGCAGACCAAGTCCAAACTCGGAAATACAGAAGTTCGTGGGATTACTGATAAAGTTTTCTCTGAAGCACTCTATGACTTCCTCCAAGAAAATCCACGCACTGCCAAGGCGATGATCGAGAAGTGTCTCCTCGCTTTCCGAGCGCGTCTCGCAGCACGATCGGCTCGTGACACGATCATCCGCAAGTGAGCCCTCGAGGGGATGACCCTCCCCGGGAAGCTCGCCGATTGTTCGAGTAAAGACCCATCCAAATCCGAGCTCTATATCGTCGAGGG
>CAZCYU010000079.1:0-3424 GCA_964503165.1 uncultured Candidatus Peribacteria bacterium
CATGGCGAGCCTCTTCGGCATCGTCCGCCTCCCCCCCCCCATCCCCCCCCCCCCCCTCCCCCAGAAAGTCGTCCGCGATGTGATGCACAAAAAACAGGACAACATCCAGATCGCAACCAAGAAAAAATAGGTTTTTTCAAAAAAATTTTGACAAAGTTTCATTTCTGAATATAAAGACTTCATAAATGCTTTCCAAAAAAGAAGTGTTTTGCCAACCGCGATCCCGCTAAAATAGGGGATTGTACCCACAAAAAGGAAGGTCTACCGGAGTCGTAGATCAACCACAGTATGGAGGAACACCAATGGAGAAAAGCCTCGTTTTCGCAAGTATCACCCTGGGCCAAGCGTGCGGCGCCTGCAAATGCAAATCCGGTAATCTCTCGGCGGCCTTCGATCATGGCCAGGCAATCGCCCACTCCAACTCCGGCGCGGGCGGCAAGCAGTAATCCATGACAAGGATGTGTGTCTCGTGAGATTCGAGGCAACTGCGTAGTTCTGCAACACATTGTTTTCGTTTTACCCCGCATCGTCCCGCTAACTCCCTTGGTGTGACGGTGTGGGGAATCCCACACTCTCCTGTAGTATGAGGGCCTCTCCCAAGGGGCTCTTTTTTTCGGCAAAAAATCAGAAAAAGTTTGACAAAAAAGTTGAAAGGGATATAAATACTCGGTCGGTACTTCTTTACGAGACTTATTATGACAAACTACACCAATTTCTTCTTTAGCTTCTTTTTCTTTCGAAAATCAAACGAAGGCATATTTTTGGTGTAACACACGGTTCCAAATCAAAAAATCAGTCCTTCGAAAATCGAAGGATTTTTTAATTCTATAATCTTTTGCACATATGAATATTATCACACTCGGACCAGATGGTTCTTATTCTTCACTCGCATCCAAACAGGTGCAGCGAGAAAATCCGGATATGGATATAGTATATTCGAACTCTATCCCGGAGATTTTCGCACAGAGAAAAGGTTCGGATCTTGCCATCATCCCTATCGAAAATAACTACGGATGACCCGTGCATGATACGATGTATGCGATTTATCAACAACGCTGATGCGTCCAAATACTTGGATGGATATCACTCCGTATCGAGCACTGTCTCGCAGGTATACCCGGATCATCCATAGAATCTATTGAGGATATTTATTCTCATCCTCAAGCTCTCCGACAGTGTGAAAAAAACATCGCTGCACTTGGGGCGATGCCTAACAATGTATCATCGACAACGGCGCATATCCCCCATATGAAAGAATGAGAGGCGGTCATCTGTAGTGAGGATGCTGCGATTGCAAATGGGCTTTCTATCTTGGATAAGGATTTTGCTCCAGAAAACAACATAACCAAATTTGCTATTTTTGGCTCAAATGAAGTGGATTATAGTGGGAATAAACTGAATGGAGAAAAATTCCCCAAAAAACAAACGATCGCAATCCTTTCCGTTGGTGATGCACCCGGGGCGCTTGCTCGGGCACTCACAGCCGTGGCTCATGCTGGACTTTCTCTCCATTTCATCGAATCGATTGCCAATAAAACGGGAGGGTATGATTTCCCAATACTGATCGAGAACCCTGAAGGACTCGATATCAAAGATATCGTAAAAGATTTTGATTTTGGCGTACAAGTCATATAATCCTCCTGATTATTTCTCTTTTCGGTTCAAATTACATGCTCAAAATCGGTTTCTTTGGCACTCCAACTCTCGCGGCACAAGTCCTCCGGGACTTCCTCGGATCTCCGGATATGGAGGTGGTTTTCGTGGTGACGGGTGAGGATAAACCAGTGGGACGACACCAGGTTCTGACGGCAAATAATGTCAAAAAACTCGCGATAGAGCACGATATCCCCTGTCTGCAACCCGCGAAGATTCGCGGTAATACTGAGTTCCTCGACGCTCTGCGATCCTACGAGGCGGATTATTTCGTCACGGTCGCGTATGGCAAGATCCTCCCGGCAGAGCTTCTCACGATCCCTCGCAAATACCCGATCAATATCCACGGATCCATCCTCCCCAAGTATCGCGGAGCGTCGCCTATTCAGGCAGCTCTCATCGCCGGAGAAAAAGAGACCGGTGTCACGATTATGGTGATGGATGACAAGATGGACGAAGGGGATATCATCGATATCCTGCCCATCCCGATCGCCTCGGATGAAACCTCCGGCAGTCTTTTTGAAAAGTTCGCACACGTCTCTGGAGCATTTGCCATCGAGACACTCCTTTCCCTGGACAAAGGCATCCTGAAGCCTCGACCACAGGATCATGCTCTTGCTACTTACTGCAAGAAGATCTCCAAAGAAGACGGACGACTCGATTTTTCTCGGAGTTCCGAGGAATTGTATCATCTCTACCAGGGACTCACCCCCTGGCCAGGGGTTTTCACGGAGTATGAAGGGAAGAAACTCATCATAGAACAGTGTTCATATATCCCGACAGGGGACGGTAAGGCTGAAAAAATTGGGTCCGTTGTCCGAATAGATGGTGGGGTGGGGATTATTTGTGGCGAATGAATCTTGACTTTATCGCACATAAAATTAGAATGAAAAAAATCCCAGTCGATAAAAGATTTCGTCAACGGACACCGGGATTTTATCGGAAAGCAGGTATTTTAATTGCAGAGATGTAGCAGTGCTACATCTCTAACTAACACATTTTCATATGTTCAATATCGCCCTCAATACATTCCGAGAACTCACTCGCAACAAGATCCTCTATATGATCGTGTTTTTTGGGGTCGTCCTCATCGCCTTTTCGCTCGTACTCGCGACGCTCTCGCTCGGACAAACCGACAAAATCGTCGTCGATTTCGGTCTCGCGATGATCGAGATATTTGGGATTATTTCCGTGATATTCATCGGGAGTCAGCTCCTTTTCCGCGAGATAGAGGGCAAAACCGTCTACCTCATCCTCTCCAAACCGGTCGCACGACACGAGTTCATCCTCGGGAAATTCCTCGGATTTGCCGCAATTCTCTTTTTCGTCATCTTCATCCAATCACTCATCTCGTTTGTTGTTTTCTTTATCGCCAAAACTCCATTTTCTCTTCTCCTCTTCGTGTCCATTGGATTTATCTACCTCAAACTCCTTCTCCTCTTCGCGATTATCCTCTTTTTCTCGACATTTATCTCCCCACTCCTCTCGATCCTCATCACCCTCGGGGTCTATATTATTGGACATTCGGTTGCCGCGATGATAACGATGGCAGAAAAATCCGGGAATGTGATTATGTACTATTTTAGCAAGGTTCTTATGGTTATTTTCCCCAATTTCGAAGCACTCAATATCAAATCGGTCATCGGGACACCGGTCGTCCTCGCTCCGACATATTTCGCTTGGAATACCCTCCACGCACTCCTTTATCTCGCCCTCCTCCTCACGTTCGCATCGCTTATCTTCTCTCATCGCACCTTTGAAAACTAATCAA
>CAZCYU010000080.1:0-2246 GCA_964503165.1 uncultured Candidatus Peribacteria bacterium
TTCGCCAGTTGGTGGTGAGGAAGATACGACCCTCGGAGATTTCGTCGAAGATGACAAGTACCTCACGCCCGATAAGGCTGCCAATCTCACTCTCCTCAAAGAAAATCTCTACGAGATGCTCGATTTCCTCACACCTCGTGAGCGCAAGATCGTCATCATGCGTTTCGGACTCGATGGATGAGAGGTGCATACGCTCGAAGAAGTCGGTAAAGAGTTCTGAGTCACCCGCGAACGTGTCCGCCAGATCGAAGCCAAGACCCTCGAAAAACTCAAAAGCCATCCCAGTGCTGATAAGATTCGATTTTTTAACTAAATTCCGTTATCAATTTTTGGTATATGAACAATTATTGGACTGAAAAAGATTTAAAAGATGCCAAAAAACTTGATATCATTATTAATGGCTATTCTTGGTTTCCTATGTTGTGATCAGGGTTGATATTTTCTTTCTTTGTCTTGTTTAAGAGTTTTCTAATATCTTATTTTCCTACGATACAGATAATTTATTCTTCCAATTTTTTCCTATATAAAGCGCCTTACGTATTAATAATATTTCCAATAATTCTTTCTCGTTTCCTAATTCTTGCATATATAGATTGTATGGTTTTATGGGGAAGATATCAAAAATTTAAACCCATCTTTAAGTCTGTTGGTGGGGGCTTGCGGAAACCCAGTTGTTTGTTTGCAAATATATCATCTTATGTTCCTGATAATTCCAGTTTTGTGCCATTTAATTTAATTTTCACAATCCTTATCTTTCTTGTTATTCCGATCTTTTTTATTATCTTACCATATACTCAATACTAATTTATGTTCGAAATCAACGTCGGAGACCTGCTCGCGAGCTATTCGGGAGATTCCAAAGAACTCCTCTTTAATGGTGAGGTGATCCCGGGATATTACGAGGATATTACTTTCACTCAACCCCTTGATTTTCGTATCAAACTCATCTCTCTCGATGACGGAATCGAGGTGGTTTTTGAATCGCTTGATACGGAGGTGGAGTATGATGGGAAAGTGCATCCCATTCATCTTTCTCAGGTTGAGAGGACATTCAAAGAACGATTCGATCCGCTCGCGCCTGATGATATCAAGTTCATTACTAAAGGCACCACTATTGATCTCAAAGAGATCATCCGAGAAGAGATTCTTATATCCATCTATTAAATCATGTCCAAACGTATAGCCCTCGTCGGAGGCGGAACCGGAGGTCATGTCACGCCGATTGTGGCACTCTCACGATACATAAGAGAAAAACATCCCAATACAGAGCTCCTCTGGATCGGAGAAGAGACATCCATGGAACAGCGCTTCGCAGAACAAAATACCCTCCCCTTTCGATCCATTTCATCCTATCGTATCCCTTCGATGCATTCGTTTCATAAGATGATCCCTGCCCTCTTCCGGATGGTGCGAGGATTTTTTGAAGCGCGGACCATTTTAAAACAATTCAAACCCGATAGTCTCTTTTCCAAATGATGACCGGGTGCTATTTCGGTTGTCCTTGCTGCTCGAAGCCTCAATATTCCCGTCTACATTCACGATTCCGATGTCATTCCTGGGGCTTCCAATCGTCTCATCTCACGATTCGCCGATCATATATTCCTCGGATTCGAGGAAGCAAAATCATTTTTTCCATGAAAAGAGACGGAAGTGGTCGGACAGATTCTCTCGCCTGATCTCCCTATATTGAACACAAAATCTGACGCGATTCATTTTCATTCACCGGATAAAACACGAGTGCTTGTGATCTGTGGGAGTCAGGGTTCTCGAACCATCCACCAAGCCCTTGTAGATCAGATGTCTTCACTCGGGGATTTCGAATTCATTATCGCTCTCGGTACGAGAAATGAGGAATTTCAAGAAGTATTTGCACAATTTAGTAATGTACAGGCATTTCCTTGGCTCGGAGAGAGTCTCGGGGATGTTTACCGAGAGGCTGATATCATCATATCTCGCGGAAGTGCGACGACACTCTCCGAAGCCATCACCTTTGGTGCCAAAGTTATCGCCATTCCCCTCCCGATTGCCGCCTTCGACCACCAGCGAGCGAATGTGCGAGTATATGAAGCACAATGACTCGTAACTGGACTCGAAGAATCCGAACTTTCAAAGCTCTGAGAATTACTCAAAAGTCTCGCTGGTCGTCGCATCTACACTGCACCACGATTTGACATATTGGAAGGGGTGAAAAGAATTACGGAGGTGCTTATGAAATAAAAAAACAAGGGGTTGCAACCCCTTGTTTT
>CAZCYU010000081.1:0-6174 GCA_964503165.1 uncultured Candidatus Peribacteria bacterium
GTGGTCGATCACTGGAATATCCTCCACTTTGTGGACGACTTCCTTGGTATCCACCAGGAGAACGCTGTGGTCGATCACTTCCGTATGACGGACGATCCGTTTGTGGACGATCAGAACTGTATGCGGGTCGATCAGAACCGTAGCTTGGACGGTCACTTCTCTCTCCAGAACTACGACTTCCTTGGTACCCACCACCGCTTGAGCGATCTCCTCGGTATCCTCCGCCAGAGGAACTTCTTCCTCCGTATGAGCCTCCACCTGAGCTTCGTCCACCGTATGATCCACCTCCACCACCGAAACTTCGGCGACTTCCGGCACGATGATGTCCTCCGAGTCCGCCACCAGTGGCAGCAAGACGGACCACTTCATTCCCATTGATATCAATCTGTCTGATTTTGATTTTATTGCGTCGTTCGATATTTTGAACGAGGCGTTGTTCTTGTTTGGTTACGAACATGATTGCTCGACCTTCGGCACCCGCACGTCCGGTTCGTCCGATACGGTGAATGTACGCTTCTGGATCTTCTGGCACGTGGTAGTTGACCACGAGTTCGATGTCCTTCATATTGAGTCCACGAGCTGCGACATCCGTTGTCACGAATATATCACAGACTCCATCTTGGAATCTCTTGAGGGAGCGAGTACGATCCCGCTGTTGCATATCTCCATGGAGACAACCCGTGCGGTATCCGTCGCGATCGAGGAGATCGGCGATATCTTCCGTCTCGTGTTTCATACGAGCGAAAACCACCACCTTTTTATCCTTGTGTTGACCGAGATATTTTTTGAGCATCTCATATTTTTCGAAGTGTGGAACTTCGATGAAAGAATGATCAATCTTCGAAACCATGAGTTCTTCATTGGCCTTGATAGATTCATACCCCTCTCCAGCATATTTCGCGAGGAGATTTTTGACCTCCTGTGGGATAGTCGCAGAGAATGTCATCGATTGTTTGACCGTCCCGAGACGAGACCAGATAGTATCAATATCATCGATGAATCCCATATCGAGCATACGATCAACTTCATCGAGGACGAAGTATTCTACATGAGAAAGATCGATAAATCGGCGCTCGATGAGGTCGATGAGACGACCCGGCGTTGCGACGATAACCTGTGGACCGTTTTCGAGAGCCTCACGTTGTGTACGGATATTGGACCCACCAAATACGGCGAGAGATCGGATAAACATCCCAGTTGAGAGTTTGAAAAACTCTTCTCGGATCTGCATCGCAAGTTCACGAGTTGGAGCGAGAACGATAACCTGAGGTTTGCGGAGATTTGCATCGATCTTCTGCAAGAGTGGGATAACAAAGGCAGCAGTTTTACCGGTCCCAGTCTGGGATTGTCCGATGATATTTTTGCCCTCCATAGCGATACGGATGACTTCTTGTTGGATCTTGGTGGCCTCCGTGTAGCCATTCTTCTCGAGTGCATCGAGCACTCGTTTGTCGAGATTTAATTCAGAAAAAAGCATAATAAAAAAAGAATAGAGAATAAAAGTGCTCGGACGGTAGGTAAAAAAGGGAAAAAGGATTCCTTTCTAAATTTATCAGTCACGTCTCTATCTTGCCTATTATAAGTATCTCTAGAAGGGGAGTACCTATGTATGTGATACGTGAGTGAAGGTTCTGGCTATGTATAGCCTACGGTTACGGGAAGAATTATACGGTGCAACTCTTATAATTTCCCTATAAATGTGGAGAAAGAACGCCTATGCGTCCTCTGATTTCCATGAACGAGTGGACAGGAGTATATAGAAAATATCAGATTCTCCAAAAGATTTTTTTATTGTATCTCAAATTTTCATTCCGTCAGTGCTCATATACCATTTATACTCCAATAAACATTTGTAGCTTGCCCTCAGGTAGTGTCGATAGTAGCTCGAATCGTTCGAGTAGGATTATCATATGCAATACTAATGGAACTAATAGTTGTTGAATAACTATTAGACTGTATTTGCGTGATTAATGGGGATCCATAAAGAATGGATACCGCATATGTTTTTGAAAATAAACTATTTGTTCATGGTTCCTTTGCAACGATATGCAATGTAAAAACCGTATCATATCAACTCTTAAATAATGGTGTCACTACGTTATCAGGAACTCAGAGCTTCGCACCACCGGTTGTGACGGGAACATAATAATCATTTACTGTTGTTGAATTTGTAATAACTCCGACTCCTTGAGTGAGTGAGAGCTTATAAGTCGGACTTGCCGTCCCGATTCAGACATTACCATCATTTCTCACTAGGAATTTATAGGAACCATTCGAAACGGCCCCCAAAATAAAATTAGTATCCGAAGCAGTAGTATTATTAACGACCAATCATAAGGCATTTGTATTACTATTCACAATTCTTGTCGCCCAATCGGCCCTGTTTTCTGAAATTTCCAATTTATATCCGGGGCTTGCTATCCCAATTCCAATATTCCCTGCACTGCTGTATATCCCATCAGTTCTGGTTCAGACATCATTAATCTTATTGACTATATTCTGCATGAGAGTAGCCGTAATAGCGTCTCCGGCATCTACATCTGAGAGACTCAGACTACTCCATGCTGCATACACCACAAAGTATCCGACCACGAGGGTGACGGAGGTTATGAGGGCGAGGCGGGAGTAGAGGGAGGTATTTTTAAATGGTTTCATGGGAGTGAAAGTTAGGTGTGGTAAAAAAATCCGAAGCATTGAAGCTCAAAAGCTTCTAATAAGGTGCCCAACAAAGATACCTTCAACTTGAGGCAGATCATATTTGTTGTCATAAGGAACTGACAGTTGTACAGGCTGCATTGTACGTAGCATAAATCCTTACTCCTATACTCGGAGAGATATCAAGATAGATAGAGGGATTTGTAGTCGTATGATTCTTAACCATCAAACTTCATCAGTTAACTTCCAATTTCATTGATGGGGCGGATGTTCCAATTCCGACATTACCTGTAATATCCTTAATCACCACTGAATTTGCTAAATTTACAGTATCTAAGATTAAACTATTAGCACTATCCGTGGATAGTCTGGCGAAACCACTATTTCCATTGTATTGCATTCTAATACTTTCACCCGTTGTACTATTAATTTGTAATTTCGCCCCTGGACTTGCGGTTCCAACTCCGACATTACCATTTTCTAGTACTGTAAAATTCTCTACATTACTCTGGTTCAATAGAGCGAATCGAGAACTAGTGCCACTAACTTTTAAATAAACGGGTGATATAATTCCACTTGTAGGAGCTCCTATTTCAAGACCTCGTATCCCAGAAGAAGCGCTTGATTCATTTAAAAATGAAGCAATTGGGTATGAATCTGCAACAGTTCCAGCTATATTTTGTGTTGTTTGAATACGAGTATCTAACCTTGCCCCTGGACTTATCGTCCCAATTCCGACATTTCCAGCACTTCCAATCACTACGCGATTATCCCCATTCCAGAAACGGAGTTCTTCGGTGGTTTCGTCGTGGTAGATTCCCCAGAGAGGTTTGGTTCCAGACTGGATATCGAGTTCAGCATTGGTTCCGGTAGTTGTCTGGAGGTGAAGACTTTTATTCGGAGCAGTCGTCCCGATTCCTACCTTCCCAGCTGTGTAATTGATATCACTTCCCACCTTGGACCAGACACTCGCTCCAGCGATGGCTCATTCGAGGGTGGTGATTCGACCATTGATTTCATCAAGATTACTTACAATTTTGCCGAGAAATGTTGATGAAAGTGACGCTCCAGACTGATATTCTTCAGCCTGGAAGGTCTGGTATGCCGCATACACCACGAAGTATCCGACCACGAGCGTGACTGAGGTTATGAGGGCAAGGCGAGAGTAGAGGGATGTTGGGGTTTTCATGGGATAAAAATTATGAATTAAAGAAAAATTTAATAATCATAGAGTTTCTCAACTATAATATATAGCCCCTGGTTTGTCCATGTTCCAGCGGTGATTATCATATTAGCATCATAGGTACCGTTTAGGGTATAACTAAAAGTCCAATCCGTAGCAGCAGATTGTCCAGCGGTTACGACTACTGGATTAGATCAAGCCCCTTTATTGAGTCAATAAACAAGATACTGTCCTATATAGGCGGCTACGGAACTCTGTGATGCCTTAATAGTCAGTCTATAGAGTCAGCCATTACGAACAAGAAAAGACATATTTTGTCAGGCATTAATCATATGAGACCACCCCATTCCATTTCAGTAAGTCGCACTTGTTGTTATCCTTCCCGCAACATCAAGTTTTTGGGTTGGGGCGATGGTTCCGATCCCGACATTACCATTTTGAAGAACAGTGAAATCTTCGCCATTACTGGCTGTATCTATAAAAAATCTCCCATCACTTTCCATTAAGCCGGTATATCCATTGTAGCCTGTATTAATGAACTGCAATCCATCCCAACTTCCAGTTGTTCATTGAAGTTCAATTTGTGCTCAATTTGTAGAATTAATATGTAATTCTCTCTGTGGACTTGCCGTCCCGATACCTATATTCCCACCACTAAACCCGAAATTTGAGATTTTCCCATTAATCTCATCAAGATTACTTACAATCTTGCCGAGAAATGTTGATGAAAGTGATGCTCCAGACTGATATTCTTCAGCTTGGAAAGTTTGATATGCTGCATACACCACGAAGTATCCGACCACGAGTGTGACGGAGGTTGCGAGAGCGAGGCGGGAGTAGAGATTGGTGTTTTTGAGTGGTCTCATGGGATGAATGTAAGAAAATAAATATACAAACCAAAGTGTATCAGTCTTTTTGTGAAAATCAAGACTACTTTTTCTTTTTCACTGTTTTTTTCACTTCCTTTTGAATCGGATTGATACTTATATTCTCGATGGTTTCGGAGAGGATGAGTTTGTTGGGGATGAAGATGACTACTCAGGTCTTGTCTACGAGACGGGTTGTAGAAAGGGAAATCTCTTCGACTATGCCCTCGTATCCTTTGACGCGGATTGTATCTCCGATTTTGAAATTGTGACTGAAGATGAGAGAGAGACTTCCGGAAAAGTTCGAGACAGCTTCTTTGCCGGCGAGCGCAAAGAAGACTCACCCGACTCAGGCTCCTGTTACGAGAGCTCCGATGCTGACACCGAATACTCCGAGTATGAGGATGAGCGAGATGATTCCAATAAGAACAGCAACGACACGTTTAGTAAGGGGGAATATCTTCTTGGCGAGGGCGTTGTTTTGGAGGAGTCATCGAAATGCTTGGGCGAGGATGAGATTGGCGATAAGTGAGGAAATATACGCTCCACCGAAGATCATGATGATGGAAAATCCCTTGCGAATGAATGGCATATAAGTAAGTATATATGTTTGATAAAAACTCATGGTTGTGACGGAGGGGAGAAAGAGTGTTGTATATCATCCGGCAAGGATGAGGAGTAGAAGAGATACGAGAATGATTTTGATACGCATAATAATAAGAGTTAAAAGTTACAAGTTACAAGTTACAAGTTTGTTGGTATTGTCGCGAAAAATGACTTTTTTGCAACTCGGATTTGATTTTTTTGAAAAAAATATATACTCTCTCTGTTTTACACGTTTTGGATTGGTAGCTCAGTTGGTAGAGCAACGCCCTCTTAAGGCGATGGTCGCGGGTTCAAATCCCGCCCGGTCCACCATTAAACACACATTATCAAATTTCTTCTCGGGTAATACCGAAAGACCTTCGGGATCATGATAGATATGTCTATCTCCGTATTCCTTTTGTCCGAGATTAATTTGTTCAACTATTAGAAAATCCCTTATTTCGATAAGGGATTTTCTTTTGTTTAATTTTTAGTACTAACTTTTTTTGTCATAAAATCTAGTTTTTTTGTCATTGGTTTTTAGTACTGAGGATTAAAAACCAATATTTTTGTTATTCCCTTTTAGTACTGAGGCTTCAGAAACTCTATAAATGTCGTTGAGTTTTAGTACTAAAATCTATTTTTTTATTTTTTGTCATTGAGTTTTGGTACTGAAACTTCAAAAAAAGATCTTTTGTCGTTCCCTTTTAGTATTGAGAAACGAAAAAAATAATGAGAAAACCCCATTTTTGTAAAAAAACCTATGAAAACCCCCATTTTAGATAGAAATAGAGATATTTTAAAAAAAGAAATAAAAGATTTCGTAAAAAAATAGAAACGGCTATAAATGTTTTTGAGGGAGGAGAATTACATTTTATTTTTATA
>CAZCYU010000082.1:0-7580 GCA_964503165.1 uncultured Candidatus Peribacteria bacterium
CGAATCGAGAGAGAGGATATCTTGAGAGATACACATAATCTGACGAACCTTGCGAATATCCATATCGAGCTCGAGGGCGAGCTCCTCCATGAGTGGCTCGCGAGCGAGTTCTTGAGTGAGACGACGGAATGTGTGCGTGAAACGATTGATCGTCTCAACCATATGAACCGGGACACGGATCGTGCGCGCCTGATCGGCTATGGCACGAGTAACCCCCTGGCGTATCCACCATGTGGCATAGGTCGAGAATTTGAATCCTTTCTCGGGATCAAATTTATCAACCGCACGGAAAAGTCCGACATTTCCTTCTTGGATGAGATCGAGGAGTCCGAGACCACGACCCATGTATTTTTTGGCGATCGAAACGACGAGACGGAGATTGGCTTCTGCGAGCTTTTTTCGGGCATCCTGTGCTCATTTTTTGATGAGGCGACCGAGTCGGACTTCTTCCTCGGCATCGATAAGAGGGAAGCGTCCGATTTCGTTCAAATACATTCGAATAGAATCATCAGAGATCTCGGAGAGATCGATATCATTAGCCTTGTCTTCACTCGTCGGACCATGCTTGAAAAGCTCTTCTTTACTGAGGCTATCGACGATTTCGATATTGAGTTTCATGAGTCGAGTATATATCTCATCGAGCTTATCGACATCATCTTCGGCATTTGGCATCACGGCGAGGAGTTCGTCATAGGTGATTTTCCCTTCGACTTTCCCTTTCTTAATGAGGAGCTGAAGCGCTTCGGAGAGTCCGTCGAGGAACTCCGCCGGGACACTCACGTCGATGAATTTTTGGAGTCATTTCCCGACACGTCGTTTATCTTCACTGCGCTCAATCGGTATCTTCTTGAGTCCGCGAACTTTTTTCGTTTTCTTTTCACCATCCTCTCATTCTTCATCCTCTTCCTCATCCAGATCATCATCGTCATCGAAATCATCAAGCATGACGAAATCATCCTCGAAAAGAGGATCAATCTCAAGTTCTTTGAGGATATCGGCCTCATCGAGTGGGAGAATCTCGGGTTCAATATCGCTATTCTCACTTTCCTCTTCGTCGTGCTCTTTTTCTCATGTATGAGAAATCTTCTCTTTTTTGGTTGCTTCGGGTGGGGTTTCTCGGATCTTTTTGAGGTCGAAAATCCCGTCAGGACTGAGCATACTCAGATCGATTTCTTCTATTTGGCTTCCATTTTGTTTCGTATCTTTTTTTGTCATAGAGGAGAAGGGAAAATAAGTAATAGTTTTTATTTTATCCGCGATTCACTTTCACGCCGATTTTTTTTCCTTTCTCGAGGAGAGAATGGTAGCGTGTAATGTAGTCTGTACTGGTCGTATCAGAACTCGAAAAGAGTTCGAGTTTTTCTTGTTCGAAACAGATTTTATTCAGACGATTCACGAGATCCGCGAACTTCGACTGGATCGTTTCGAGAGAAAGTCACTCATTCTCCTCTTCGAGAAAGAGCTCTACTCAGGATATCTTATCCGCGTCAATTTGATTACTTTCAAGGAAAGAATCCGGATTGTCAGTGTAATTTTTGATAACGAAAAAAGAGGGGATTGACTGTCAATCTTCTGTAGTATACTGAAATTTCTCGAAAAACAAGTCAAAAAGTCCATAAAGTCGCATATACCCGACGATAAGCTCGGCTATCTCAAATCATTCTCGCATACTTTTCGCTTCTATAATACGTTTCTCACGGAATGCCTTAATCTCGCTGTAGAGGATATCCGTACTGAGATTGAGCACTTTTGCTATATCTCGTATGTAACTATCCAGCTCTATCGGATCTCGGATCTGTTTGAGGATCTTCTTGAGTTCCCCCCAGATGGCTTTTTTGCCGGTCATTTCTTCGATATTGTAGCGTTTCGCTCCTTCTTTGATATAGAATCGCACCGGAGTGAGCGCTTCGGAGAGGATTTTTTCGAAATTGCCTCCGGCTTTGATGAAATCATCCGGATCCTTGTATTCTCAAAGGTTCACGATATAAACATCCAGATCCTCATTGTGGAGGTTTTCGAGACTGTTGAAAGTTGCTTCGATCCCAGCCTTGTCATTGTCGAGACAGAGATAGAGCCGCTTGGTCAGGCGTTTGATGAGGTGAATGTGCTCCTTGGTCAGGGCAGTACCACTGATTCCGACGGCATTGGTGATCCCGGATTGATGGAGAGTCACTGTGTCCATCTGTCATTCGACCACGATAATCGCGTTCTTTTTCGCGACTTCTTGCTTGGCAAGGTGGAATCCGTAGAGGATGGAACTTTTATTGAAGATATTCGAAGCAGGGGAGTTGAGGTACTTCGGCTCTCACTGGTCGATGATACGACCCGTGAATGCGACCGTATTGCCCGCGAAGTTCGCAATTGGGAAGATGATACGTCCATAAAATTTATCCCGCC
Source organism: uncultured Candidatus Peribacteria bacterium (assembly GCA_964503165.1). GTDB lineage: Bacteria > Patescibacteriota > Gracilibacteria > BD1-5 > UBA2023 > CAZCYU01. The sequence goes on from CAZCYU010000082.1 coordinate 2,398, forward strand.
CAGGAGCGACGAAAATCCCCGAATCGATGATGTCCTGTTCGGAGAAATTTTGCTCTTTGAGACGGGCGAAAAGCTCTCTGGGATTCCCAGAATATCCGAGCTTGAACCGACGAATGGTATCCTCAGATATCCCTCTCTGGACGAGGTATTCCAACTTCGATTTATTCTCCGGAAGCCAGATCGATTCATGATAAAATTCCGTCGCGATGCGATACATATCGTAGACATCGCCCGTTTTTTCTCCGCGTTCCTGATAATAATCGGTCTTGAGCTCCACTCCAGCCTCTTTTGCGAGTATCTGGAGTGCCTCCCGATACTCAATTTTTTCGATCTCCATGAGGAATTTGACTGGTCCGCCCCCATGATGACACCCGAAACAGTAGGCGATATTTTTGGTAGGGGAGATGACAAATGACGGTGTTTTTTCGCTATGAAAAGGGCAGAGCGCCTTAAAATTCGTCCCCGCCTTTTTCATCTGGAGGTACCGTCCAGCGATATCAACGATATTGATCCGAGATTCTACTTCTTGGGTTATGGTCATATTTTGTATGAGATTTTCTTTTCTATATATGAACAGTATAGTCAAATTATCAAAAAAACAAAAAAAAGTTTGATTTTCCAAAAAATACATGCTATCCTTTGCGCGCTTTATGAGTTTTTTATTTCTTTACATATACAACCATGACTCACAAAGAAGAAATTTTGACAGATAGTTACAGGGAATTTGTCAATTCACGTTCTCTTTACCAACTTCATCTTGAATTAAGAAGTCTCGAAAATACTCGAGATTTTAATCTCCTCGAAGCAGAACGTAAAATGTGACTAGTACGAAAGAAAATAGGTATACTTTTGGAACGAGAACCAAAAAATAGTCTCCAATGTCCAGAGTGATCCTGTTGTTGCGATAGTAATTATCTCATAGGAACAAGTCTTATATTTCCATAAAAAATTAATCTAATATATCAAAACTACATCTTAACCAACTCATATTATGTCAACTAACATGGAAGCGACAATCTCAGGATTCTCACATCTCATAAAAAAATGCGCTGAAGCATGAGATATTAGTCGTCTTCAGCAAATTGAGTTAAATACCCAAGAGATGATATCTAATGGTCTTAATAGAGAGACCTGAGAACAATACCTGAGAAAAGTACGGGCTGCACAAGGATTGATAGTCGAAGATCTTCTCTGAACAAACTCTTTTGTAAGGGGCTCAAAAGATAATTAAATCGTCTTCATATTTTTTTTGAGAAATACTTTTGACTTTAGGGGAGTATTGAATATATTGTCTTGAGATTTATAAAACTTCACATAATGTAAGTTATGTGAAGTGATATCCAGATAACAATATATGTATTTCCTATTTTTCAATCTATGAATCTCATACGTGCTATCGATCAATTCCTGACATATTTGCGGATACATAAAAACGCGAGTCCGAAAACGATCGAACAATATGAATCACATCTCACGAAACTCCTTTTTTATCTGGATCCGAAGCTTGAGTCTTTTGAAGGAAAAAGTTTGGATCATAAACTTGTTTTCCTCCTATCGCCAGAAGATGCCATAAAACGAGCCGAAAAAAACGATCAAAAACGTTTTTTACTCACTAACTGCCATCTCGAGCTCGAAAACGTGAAAATAGACGATTTAAATGAGTTTCGGCTCTATATAGCGGAAAAGTGACTTTCTGTGAAGACGGCGAACGCCTATATGATCACTTTTCGATCATTTTTGAAATTTTGTCGCAAGCAATGATTCGAATCCGTCGATCCGACTTCCATCGATCTCATCAAACAACGTGACCGTGAAGTAACATTTCTCAGTAACGAGGAAATCGACCGATTGTTTGCGGTCATCGATACCGAAACCATCCAAGGCAAACGTGACGCTGCGATCATCGAATGTATTTATTCGACCGGTTTGCGTATATCAGAATTGACCGCACTCGACCGAAATCACATCAATCTCGACACCCAGGAGTTCAGTGTGCGTGGAAAATGAGGGAAAATCCGTGTCGTATATCTCACAAATACCTCTGTTAAGCGGATACGAGAGTATCTCGGAGCCCGAGATGACGCCTTCACTCCCCTTTTTCTCCGACATAATTTCGATAAGGACAATGTCAATTCAAACGCTTTACAAAATAAAGACGTGCGTTTGAGTCGATTTTTTATCACCAACAAGATCAAAGAATACGCTCTGCGCGCCAATATCATCAAGGATGTCTCGGCTCACACCCTCCGACATTCTTTCGCCACGACTCTCCTCACTAATGGTGCTGATATCCGCGCTATCCAAGAACTCCTCGGTCACGCCTCCATTACCACTACACAGGTCTACACCCATGTGACCAATCCGAAACTTAAGGAGATTCATAAGAAGTTTCATAGATAAACTGACCTACTTTATTTCTCTGTCAGTAAAGACTATAAGGCGATTCGGGTAATTTTTTTTGATCTTATTCCAAGCCCCCTGGCATGTAATGAGGTTCAGGTGTGCCTTCCCATCACTTGATCCGAATACATTTGAAGCATCCTCATTTTGACCGTATGTCCGAAATTCACGGACTACAAATGTGATCGTTTTTCCTTTTTCATCCTCGATAAAGAGCTTGTCTCCCTTGTTGAGTTGAGATAAATTATTAAATGCGCCTACTTTTCCATTTTTCCATACTCCATAGTGTCCCGCGATAACGGCACTCCCCTCCTCTCCGGGACGTGGTCCGAGATTGAACCATGCCACGCCAGTTGGGCTTTTTGGCACATCCATAGCCCCCTGACGCGTAATCCCTACATGTTCGAGAGGGATATCAATCTTGAGATTAGGGATCTTGAGTCTGACCGGGAGTGATGGTTTCGTTTGTTTTTTGGGAGTGATATTTTGGAGAGATTTGACGGATTTGCCACTCGTAAGTGCTACCGGCTCAGTATAAGAGACCTGACTATATAGATTAAAAGTCAGAGAAAATATTATCACGGGGAAGAATAGTATTCCCCCCGTTAATAATAGCCCCTTAAGTGAGATTTTTGATTGCATAGATTTTTCGATTTACATTACACCATCTTCTTTTTCCTCTGAATAACAACGACTGAAACTCAAAGTATAGCAAGAACGCTTGCTAATAGGGCGATATTTCGTGAAGTGTTTTCTCCTTCTGGAGCGAGTCCTGTTTTTGGGAGACCGGGAGCAGCAACAAGGACATTGGCGATGGCGTAACTCTTGGCGACAAGACCATTTGCCTGTCCTTCGGCTGTAGCGATATTCCTCGTTGATTTTGAGATATGTGTTTTACAGGTATATACCCACGTTTCGCTCGGTTCAAAGAGATTATTGTTGTTGGTATCACCAGACAAACGAGAAACTGGACTACACTTGTCATCGATGACCGTTACGTCATGCATCGCAACCATTCCGGGATTTTTCACCGTATAGGTATACGTAACATCACCCCCTCCAAATGGAAATGGAATCAAACGGCTTGGTACTTTTACGATATTAATAAGTGGAGGTACTATTGATTTGCCGACAACAACGGTCGCAACTGCGGTTGCGATGGTTGGTTGATGGTAAGAATCATTACTGTACCCAGTTGCGATTGCCGTATTTGTGGTTGTACTCAGGAGTCTGGATGTACAGGTGTATTTCCATGTTTCGCTTGGTTCAAGTTTCTTATTATTATTCACATCACCAGAAACGAGAGTTATTGCACTACATTTGTCATCAGTGACGGTCACATCAACCAATGATTGGAGTCCTCCGACATTCCAGACAGTATAACCATACGTCACTGATCCGGATCCGTTCGGGAGAGCAAGTGGGCTTGGGACCTTGAGTATACCAATTAATGGGATAATCACCGGAGGTGCACTACTCGTAATAACCGGTGCTGTTCCACATATTCAGTCATAATAACTATATGAATAATCTCCACTCGAACAATTATCGATTGACAATCATCCTCCACTCCCACCTCCACCACTACTCACAACGGGTGGAATAATATAGGTATTGGTAATCGTACACGTTTTCGTATCACCAGAGAGAAGAGTCACATTCCCATTGATATCACAACTATCAGAGAATGCTTGTGTATATTGAGGATCAGTGGTTTCCGTCACAACATAGGCCCCAGCAGGGAAACTATTAACGACTCCAGAAACTACCGGCCCACCGTTTACGAAAAGTGGGAAATCACCAGCAACCCTGGTACCACCACCCGTATTTACCACTGTTTTATTCACACGAAGAGTCGCATTACAGATTGGGACAGTAATACTGACATCGGCATCAGGAGTCGTGACTGTGTGACCAAAGGTCAAAGCTCTTCCGATCCATGATGTGGTACTCAATATAGTAATATCTTGAGATACGGGGATGACCGTCCCTATAAATGTAGAGTTTGCATTGAGTGTTGTCGCACCGTTTGGAGTCCAAAATACATCACAAGCTGATGCAGCAGGTGCTCAAGCCAATGTGACAATCGATCCGGCAACAGCATTGAGTGCACCAGTACTCCTAAAAATATACGTTCCAATTCCATCAAGAGTGATAGTTGTCCCGATAGACATAACACCATCAATACAATACACTCCAGGAGGATATACACCGACCACGGCTGGTCCAGGTCTGGAGATATCAGTAGAGAGGTCAATGTCTCCAACCGGAAAAGTATAGGTACATGCTTGACTATCAAGATTCGCCAGAGCGGCATTTTGAGCTACGCCAGCAGCAGCGAAAGGAGCGGCTGATCCATAATTTGGATAAGTGACTGAGGGGTGTCCGCCGAGAGGAAGAACGGCTGGTCCGGTATTAAAACCGATATCCCCATTGATAGTGGTGGCTCCTATTGGATTGGTATACGTATCACTGAGGATACCATAGGTTGCTGCTGCTCCAAGGGATGGAGTTGTTGCTGCGAATGCAGTCATCGATCCAGCAAGACCAAGTGTGGATAGAGTAGCCAATATGACTACTGAGACTTTATTAAGTACTTTCATATATTTCATAGTGTTACATAAATAAAATAACCTGTATGAATTATCTATTGATACTATAATTTCTTTTATTATAGAGTTCCGATGGAGTGTCCATCGTGGTAAAAAATAAAATATTTCACACCACATACTATCCCTTTCTTCCTTAAAGTCAATAGACGTCATCAAAAAAATATCCTCACG
>CAZCYU010000083.1:0-5726 GCA_964503165.1 uncultured Candidatus Peribacteria bacterium
GCAGGTTGTTTTTTTTGTGTTTCTCTTATATTCGGATTTTCTTGATGATCTCGCGATACTTCATACATTTTGAGGTGATACACTTCCCGGTGATCCCCGCTCCGAGTGGGAAAATCCCGAGTAGAGCGATCCAAAACCCCACATTGAGGGGTTTATGAGGAGTGGTTGTTTCTGCAATGGTTTTGTAATCGAGGGCTCCAGTATTGTGTATTTGTGAGGATTGATTAGGCGATGTGGGAGCATTTTTCATATCGATGAGGATATTTCCGACAACGAGGAGGACGATACCGAAAATAATCTGTATGATTCGCACGTATTTCCGCTTGGCGAGGCAAATCCCCGTCGCCCCCATAAAAAAGGGCACCACAGCGAAAATAAACAGCCCGTATTGTATCTGAAGTCCATACATTTTCAAATTTTCTGGGAGATTGAGGGTTATCTCAGAAAAATTCAATCCGAGTAGCAGGGCGATAACAACACCGAAAATCATGCGTGCATTCAAAATAGTCCGATCCGATGGGCGTTTTTGGAGGAATTCTATAAGTTTGAACATAAAAAGAAAATTAAAATATATGTGAATGAATAGGATTTTTTATTTCGAAGTTCATGCAGCCTTGGAAAATATGAATAAACCACTGGTTTTGTATGAACGAGAAATAATAATCCTATTTATGAACTATAGTTCGTCTTCCTTGGGAAGATTCTTGGCATTTTTGCACTCTGGGTATGCCGAGCAGGCGAGGAATGGTCCGCGACGGGAGCCCTTGACGTGCATAATTCCAGCTCCACACTTATCACAGGTTCCTCCTCCGTATTTTTCTTCGAGTTCGACGGTTTTCTTGTCTTGGATCTTCCCGATCCACTTCACCTCCGGATAGAGGGAGCTTGCGAGGAATGGTCCGAAACGACCTGTCTTGACGACGATGGTTCCTCCGGCAGGACATGGTTTCCCTTCGTGCTCAGCACGAAGTTCATCGAGTTTGCTTTCTTGTTCTGGATTCGTGATATTTTCGAGATAGTCACAGGTCGGATAGTTAGAACATCCGATGAATCGACCATTCTTTGAGAACTTATATACGAGGTCGCTTTCGCATTTTGGACAAGCCTTTCCGACTTTTTCCTGAACTTTTCATTTTTCTTCCATAGCGGCGATAAGGTAAGTGCTAAATTTTTTATAAAATGTATCGAGCATATCGGTCCATTCGAGCTTCCCGGTGGCGATGACATCGAATTCTTCTTCGACTTTGGCTGTGAACTTATAGTCCATGAGCTCCGGGAACCGCGTCTCGAGGAAGTCATTCACTGTGAAAGCAATATCGGTTGGGGCGAGTTTTTTATCGATTTTCTCGACGTACCCACGATCTACGATGGTTCCGATGGTCGGAGCGTAGGTCGATGGACGACCAATCCCTTCGGACTCGAGTTTCTTGACGAGCATGGCTTCTGTATACCTCGAAGGTGGCCTCGAGAATGTCTGCGAAGCGAGGAGCTTTTTCGCTTGAGCCACTTCTCCTTTTTTCATATCTGGGAGGGTTGCCGGACCGGCACCTTCTTCGGTTTCCTCATCTGTTCCCTCTACATAGAGCTTCATAAACCCCGGGAATTTAATCACTTCTCCTTTTGATATCCACTCCTGATCGTTCGCGATGGTTGGCGAGAAAGTGAAAGTGGTTGTCTCAATCTCGGCTTCTTTCATCTGTGAGGCAACGGTTCGTTCCCAGATGAGTCGGTAGAGACGGATATCATTTCCTTCGAGTCCGATATTTTCCGGAGTTTTATCGATATAGGCAGGACGGATCGCTTCATGTGCCTCCTGTGCATTTGCCTGTTTGGTCTTGTATTTTCGCCCCCCTGTGATGGAGTATTCCTTCCCGAAAGTCGTATCGATGTAGGCCTTGCAGGCATCCATGGCGAGAGAAGAGAGATTGACGGAATCGGTACGCATATAGGTGATAAACCCATTCTGGTAGAGGTTCTGTGCGACACTCATCGTCTGTGCCACACCCATCCCGAGTTTACGGGATGCTTCTTGTTGGAGGGTAGAGGTCGTGAAAGGCGCTCCGGGTGTTCTTGTGGTATTCTTTTTCTCCGCATCGACGAGCGTGAAATCGATCGAGGTGGTTGTCTCATAGAACTTATTGCCTTTTTTATCCGTTTTTTCTGCGATACTGTCGACAGCAAATCCAAGTGTAGAAAGGATTTTCGCGACATCTTCCCTATTTTTGAGTTTTTTCACCTTGCCCGAGATCTTCGCGAAATCTATCCCAAAAGTTACACTCTTCGCCTCTGCTTCGACACGGAGTTTCCAGCTTTCTTCTGGCTTAAATGCCTGGATTTCTCGTTCTCGTTCGACAATGAGTTTGACAGCAACTGATTGGACACGTCCCGCCGAGAGTCCCGTGCGGATTTTCTGCCAGAGAACCGGTGAGACCTTAAATCAGACGAGTCGATCAAGGATACGACGAGACTGTTGCGCATTGACGAGATCCATATCGATATGACGAGGATTTTTCACCGCAGCATCGATGGCCGTCTTGGTGATCTCATGGAAGACGATACGCGAAACGGAACTCGCATCGAGTCCGAGTGCCTCACACAGATGCCATCCGATTGCCTCTCATTCGCGGTCCTCATCCGTCGCTATCCAAACTTTCTCCGCTTCTTTTGTGAGCTTCTTGAGCTCATTCACTGTCTTTTTCTTCTCATCGGAGACAATATAGGTCGGAGCGAATTTGTTGGCGATATCGATCCCGAGGTCTTTCTTGGCGAGATCACGGATATGTCCAAACGACGCCTTGACGACGAAATCTTTCCCAAGAAACTTTTCAATAGTTTTCCCTTTTGCCGGAGACTCAACGATAACGAGGTTTTTCATGCGATGATGTGAAACAAATATTGACGATGAGGATAGAGAAGAAAAAGTGAAAGTCAAAAGATTTTTTGATTTATAGAAAAAAATACGTATTCTCTCATCATTATTTTATTCTTTTATTCCCTCTTTTATGAAATATTTTCTTGTAATCTTTTCTCTCGTTTTCCTTTCGTCCTGTTCTTTCTCCGAAAAACCATCGGAGGCTCCGGGCGATATTCCAACCGTGCCAACTATGATTGAGAATTCATGAGCAACCACTCCGACCCTATCAGGATCAACCCCGATAGAAGATGCCGAAAAAATCCCCGTCACTCCACATGATGCACAGGTAGTGCCAAAATGAAAAGTTGAAGAACCGGTCACAAAAACGGCTACCGGAGTAGCTGATGACAAGGAAGTTGAAGCGGTTATGAAGGATATAGATGCCATATTCGCCGATATCGCCAACGAGAAAAAATAAAATTATTCCTCTATTCTATTCCCATCGATTTCTTCGAGGATTTTTCGTGTCACATCCCTGTCATCCCAAGAAATTGGTCATCTATTCGTTATCTGTGCGGTTTCTGCTCATTTCCCGGCTATGAGTACTATATCTCAAGCTTCTGCCATAACGAGCGCCGTTCTGATAGCATCTTCACGAGAGGGGATAATCCAAAATCCCTCTCCTTCTTTTCGTTTGATCCCCATGGAGACATCCTTGATAATCTTGAGGCTATTCTCGGTATAGGTGTCATCGTCAGTGAGGATAATACTGTCACTCAGTGTATCAGCAATCCGTCCCATCTTGGGACGCTTGGTCGTATCGCGATCTCCCGTCGCTCAAAATACGGTAATCACTTTTCTCACTCCTTCCATCGCACGAACCGTTTCGAGGACATTTTTGAGAGAATCCTCGGTATGGGCATAATCGACAAATATAGTGAATCCACGATTATTTGGAATTTCTTCGAGTCTTCCAGGGATAACTTCGACCGATTGAATCGCCTCGACGATGGTTGGAATGTCAATCTTCTGAGAAATAAGCACACTCGTTGCAGCAAGGATATTCGAGATATTGAATGCTCCATGAAGTTTGGTTTTGAGAGCGAATGTATTCGATGGGATGCGGATCTCAAATTCCGTCCCTTCCCGGAGATAGCGGATATTTTGTGGGCGAATCTGCGCATTGGTGGCCATCCCATAACTATACATCACATCGGGAGTAATGTCCCCTCCGAGGAATCGGGTGGCATAATCGGAGTCGAGATTGACGACAGAGATTTTTTTGACTCCCGGTTTTCGTCGGTAATTGACGAGGTTCTTGAAGAGTCGAGCTTTTGTCGCGACATATTCATCCATCGTGTGATGGAGATCGAGATGATCTTGGGCGATATTCGTCAGCACGGCGACATCATAATCAATCCCGTAGTTCCTACTATAGAAAATCGAATGACTCGATGTCTCGATAACCGCATACTTACATCCTGCCTCTCGGGCCTGCTTCAAGAGACGCTGGAGGACGAAGGGCGATGGTGAGGTCATTTTGAGGTTATTTTCTGCCCATTCCCCATTGATACTATAATTGGCGGTCGAAAACATAAATACTTTTTTGCCGGCATGCTCGAGTCCTCGAGCGATGAGATTCGTGACAGTTGTTTTTCCTTTGGTTCCTGTGATCCCGATGACGATCATATCGCGAGCCGGATTATCATAAATAAGGTTGGCGATCACCCCACGGAGGTAGTGGTAGAATACCCGGAGAGGGGAATCGAGGGCGACGAGCGAGCGGAGAAAATTCATAAAAAGAGCATTTAGGAGTATTTTTCATTGATTTTATCGAAAAACCGCATAAAATCAAACCATTATTCTATTATGTGTTCTATGAAATTTACTATACAGACCGGTGAAACAAATGATATACTCAGGACGGTGAGTGCTCCTGTGTCGAAAGAGGAGCTCCGAAAATATGTCCGACTCGGAGAGGATATGGTTCGATACATCAAAAACCCCGATCATGGCGGTGTCGGGCTCGCGGCTCCACAAGTCGGGATCAATAAACGTGTCGTCGCTGTAAGTCTCCTCCGACATGCGGATGATGAAAAATATCGCACCATCGCGATGATTAATCCTGAGATTATCGAGCATGGATATGAAATGGAGTGCGATAACGAAGGGTGTCTCAGTGTCCCCGGATCGCAGGGTGATGTTGATCGGTATAAACACATCAAAGTACAATATCTCGACACATTCCTCCGCCCACAGTCCATCGCCCTCTCCTGACTCGCCGCCCGCATCGTCCAACACGAGGTTGATCATCTGGACGGGATATTGTTTACCGATCGAGTGGCAGAAAAACAAAAAGTTTGATTTTCACAGAATTTTGCTTAGTATGAAAATAGTATCATTTAACTTCTCTTTTTATGTCAAACTCACAAAAAATCCAGGTCGTCAACATTAAGTGTGGCGGGTGTAAAAATACCGTTACGAAAGCGCTCGAAGCTCTCGGAGCCCAGGACATCTCGATCGATATCCCAACCGGAACGATTGAATACTCATTCGATGGAGATAGGAATACTGTTATTGATAAACTCTGTGCCCTCGGATATCCAGAAGTTGGCTCCGATAAGGCAACGAGCTTTCTCAAAAAAGCAGTCAGCTATACTTCGTGTGCCATCGGGAAAATGTAATTTATAATTAGTTCTATGACTACCCGTATCCACCCCTCTTGGCAAACCGTCCTTGAGGAGGAATTTCAGAAATCATCTTGGCTGCTCCTCACCGAGTTTGTAAAAAACGAGTATTCGAAAATTGTTTGCTACCCAAAGGGGAGTGATATTTTCCGGGCATTTGATTTGACGCCGTTTGATAAGGTGAA
>CAZCYU010000084.1:0-2541 GCA_964503165.1 uncultured Candidatus Peribacteria bacterium
GTAAATGATGAAGTTCTCGAGCTTCATGGTAAAAAAACAACGCTCTCACTCACCGTCAAGGATGTGACCGATGGTCGAATCGAAGACATCTACGTACAAAACATCTCTAAAATATAGCCTTTTTATGTTTCATATCATCGCTGTGACCGATTCTCACAACCACTTCCGCGAATCGATCGGAGAATACACTTCTCGTCTCAAATGAGACGCAGAACTCAAACACATCAAACCGGAGTCCTCGAGAGATCCTGTTGTCATCCGTCGAAAAGAGAGCACTCGCATCCGCGAGTATCTCGAGAAAACCAAGGGGTTCGTCATCTATTGTGACGTCGTCGGAGAACCCATCTCCACCGGACAACTCGCGAGTCTCATAGAACGCCTCAAAAACTCGCAACCGCATATCATTTTCCTCATCGCCGGAGCCTACGGGATAGACGAGACGATTCTCGCCCCCTCTATCCATCATCGGATTTCTTTCTCTCCCATGACCTTCCCGCACTCACTCGCCCTCCTCATCCTCCTCGAACAACTCTACCGGACCGAACAAATTCGCAAAAATACCTGATATCACCATTAACCCTTTCTCTTTATGATCTATCTCGCCCTTGGTATCCTCGTACTCCTGAGTCTCTCGGGACTTTTCCTCAAGCATGCTCGTGTTTCCAAGTATATCAACTCCGACTTCGTCGCACTCGGAGCCGGAGCGATGATCGCCGTCGCACTCGTCCATATCTTCCCAGAGAGTATCGAGGTGAGTAGTTACGCCCCTTTTGCCTTCATAGGCTGATTCCTCATGATCTATCTTCTCGAAAATTTTCTCATCATCCATACTTGTATGGAAGATCACTGTCATTATCACCACGTCTCATGGATGTCCTGGATCGCCCTTTTCATCCATACAATTTTCGACGGGATCGGAATCGCTGCGGCATTCCTCCTTTCTCCAGAACTCGGATATGCCGTCCTCGCCGGAGTCGCCATCCATCAGATCCCCGTCTCCTTCTCACTCGCCCTTCTCTTCCGTGAGTCGGACTTCTCTCCGAGAACACAAACCCTCTTCATGGGAGCATTCGCCCTCGCCATTCCGCTCGGATTTTTCATGAGTTCTGCACTGCTCGGAGATATCGGGAATACCACCCTCACCGCCCTCCTTATGGCCGTCTCCGGTGGGAGCCTCCTCTATATCGCCGCATCCGATCTCCTCCCCGTCATCCACAAAAAAAACAACAATCGTGGGATTGTTGTCATTCTTTTCCTCATCGGAGCTATCGGGGTGAGTTTGGGGAGGTTCGTAGGATAGATACTATTGTTTCATGTTTGTCCGGCTGAGTTCATTGTATTTCTCAATCGTTTTCGGATCGATTCCTGGATTCTCTCCCACCGTGATGATTTTCAATTTCTTGAGCCCTTCGACCACCTTCATATCCTCGTTATCAAGGGCATTGAACTCCATCTTGAGCGTCTCCAATTGAGAGAGATGAGAAAGATTCGATATATCCTCAAGTTTATTGCTCTGGAGCTGGAGTGATGTGAGACTCGTAAGTTTCTCGAGTCCGGCAGTCGTGGTAATCTGATTGTACCCCAGATGGAGATCCATTAAATTCGTGAGCTTTTCGAGTCATTCTATTTTCGTGAGCTCATTGTTTCCGATATCCAATTTCTTCAAAAATGTAAGTCCATCCAGATTCTTGATTTCTGTTATTTTGTTGAATGACAGATAGAGCTCAGAGAGATTCTTGAGACATGAGAGATCCTGATCTATCTCAGTGATCCCATTATCCGCGAGATCCACTGCCCAGATATCAAATTCATAATTGGTTCCCACCACCATCTCGCATATATCCGGCATCTCCCCGAGTTGCTTCGATCTGAGATCCAGATGATGAAACTCTGGTTTGTAGTTCTTGGTTATCAACTCATCGACAGCTCAAGAATGAGTCTTTTGCGCCCAATTACCCATTATTCCATCAGAAAATATATCTCCTCGGAAATAATATACTCCCGCAGCTATCACGGTAATCGAAACAACAACAATAGTCCAAATGATTTTTTTATTCATATAATGATTTAATAAGATAAATAACGTCTCGTATTATAGGGATTTTGCCAAAAAATCAAAATGATTTCCCACACCTTTTTCGTTTGGCGATTCTCTCCTTTTCTATATACTGCTTGCGCCTCTTCCTCGGAAGAGGGAGGGGTTTGATACTTTATCCCTTAACCATTCTTTCTTATGAAAGTTAGGTTTACACTATCCATCTGGATAGTAAGACTGGAACTCGTTATCGGGTTTTAGTCAAAAGAAAAAGAGGCTCTGAACAGCCTCTTTTTCATTGATACTTTATCCCGTACTTCCAGTGGTTTAAGTTGGAAGAACAGGAGTATTATATACAAAATTTCAAAAAATCAAAACTTTTTTGTTTACCTGATACCGGTACCCATACTATCGATTTCGGTTTGAAAGTCAATTTCAGGAGAATTTCAGGATGTGCGGTACCGGTACCTCTTGCAGACACAAGAGACCGGTCTCGATCTATCCAG
>CAZCYU010000085.1:0-4649 GCA_964503165.1 uncultured Candidatus Peribacteria bacterium
TGCGGCTTTCCCTATTGGTCACAATGATCTTGTTTTCGGGATAGACAATACGAATGCTGCGAGGAAATTTACCCCCGATGAACTTACGCTCCTTAAGCCTGTTGCCCTCAGTATCGCCAGTGCTTACAATATGGGACATTTCATCCATATGAGAGGAATCGATGCTCTGACGAAACTTCAAAATCGCGGTACTTTCGATTTTGCCATAAATGAAGGAAAAGATATTTTTGAAGAAAAAATCCCCGAAACACAAACTGTCACCTTTTTTGATATTGATTTTTTCAAGAAATTTAATGATACCTACGGACATGCCGTTGGAGATGTCGTTTTGCAACATGTGTCGTCAATTCTCGAGCGAGAATGAAAACGTCTTGGAGGAACTATATTCCGATATGGATGAGAGGAATTTGCTGGTATTTTCCCGACGGTACTTTCTCACGAGGAGATTGATTCTATACGAAAGGCAATAGAGGAGTCAGTGTGTGAGTTTGAAGGAGTTACTCATAAAATTACTATCTCGGTAGGATTCTGCCAGAAATGAAATCTCCCACCCCTATCTGAACATGATGAGAAGGAGTTTGCTCATACAAAATTTCCTCAACAGGTCCCAGTCAGGCGGATGATTCGTCTGGCTGATGATGCTCTTTATGAGGCAAAAGATTCCGGACGAAATCGCACGACCGAGTGGAAGGCTTAGGGCTTGAGTTCTTCCATAATAGCATCGAAAATATCGTACTCAACATTGCCTTTATATTTCTCGACAAGAACATCAGCCGGCATATCGCCAAAATCAATTTGATCTATAATTTCCGGTTCAAATAATTTATTGATCAATGCCCAGGCAAGTATTTCCTGATGTGTTTCCGTTAGATCATGACTTACCTTTAGTTTGGGGGGGTCTTTATCAATCAAAAGCTTAACTATTGCCACTGATTTTCTTATCAAAGATCTTTCTATGGTAGCCAACATCTCCTCGTCACTTATAATTCTCTTTCTTCTCCCATCCTCTTTATCTATACGTGTCAAATTGTGATAATCTCTGAGATCCATAAACATTGGATTGATGGATAATCTCTGAAAATATGATTGCCACGATTCCGGTATTCATACTTCGTCTGTTCGACTATTGTGATCTTTTTTTGATTCGACCCTTCTGCTTAACGAAAGATTCTCAAGAAAATCAAGAATATTTTTCTTTTTTTGTGCAATATATTCATCTTTATATTCCAACGGCACAAGTTCCATAATATCCCTGATATTTACTCATGGATTGTAGATTTTAGATCTTGGTACATCGATATGCTCATTGAGGCATCATCGTACAGTATCTATGACTTGCAAGAGTTTTGGCTTGAGTGCGCGCACTTCTCCGGTTCTGTTGAGCCCGAGGGAGTTCCTGTCGGACCAGGTTGGTTCTTGTATGATTGAAGATTTTGTCATAATTTAAAAAGAAGATATATAAAAATAACTATCTATATATAATGAAAAAGTTCTATTTGTCAAAATGAGATGTATTGACAAAGTGGTATTTTGATTTTATTTTAAAAAAAGACTCCGAATATTCGGAGTCTTTTTACTTTAAATATCAAATGGTGCAATCGACAGGGCTCGAACCTGTGACCTCCTCCTTCGCAGGGAGGCGTTCTAATCCAACTGAACTACGACTGCATAAAATAATTTCTTGTATTCACAACTACCTCGGAACTCCGTAAAAATCAAATCCCTTTTGGTCGGTCATGGTCTTGGTTATGTAGTTCTTTTTCTTGCCTTTCTTGAAAAACCCACGTTCGTCGAGGATCCCCATGTCTATGAGACTTGCCACATCCTTGGTCGGGAGTTTCTTGGGTGGGAAAGACTGCTTGTTTTGGAGATAATGTGCACGAACCTTGTAACTCTTGTTGTAGCGAACCTGTCGGTTCTCGTTGCCGATATACACCGCCGCGGCTTGTTTCTTTCCCTTGGAAAGCTTGCGAGCTGCTGCTTGTTTTTTGACAAGTCGAGGAGTGAGTCCGTGTGAATTCGCCATACAGAGAGTTAAAAGTTACTAGTGAAAAGTCAAAAGTTCTGGGGAAAGTCATTTCCTTTCATCTTTCATCTTTTGTCTTTATTCTTAATGTTTTGGAGCGGATGATGAGTCTCGAACTCACAACCCCCGCCATGGCAAGGCGGTACTCTAGCCAATTGAGCTACATCCGCGTTTATGATTTATTGGAGCGGGGAATCGGGTTCGAACCGACACACCCAAGGGTTGAAGCCTTAGTACACTCACTCAGTTATGTTACCCCCGCAATTTGGTTTCGCGAAGAGGATTGTATAAAAAAAGGTGAGAAAGTCAAAGTTTTTTCCATTTAAAATTTGCCTTTGGGGAGGCTTTCT
The DNA here is from genome assembly GCA_964503165.1 of uncultured Candidatus Peribacteria bacterium. Lineage (GTDB taxonomy): Bacteria > Patescibacteriota > Gracilibacteria > BD1-5 > UBA2023 > CAZCYU01. The sequence goes on from CAZCYU010000085.1 coordinate 2,377, forward strand.
ATATAATCACGCCACATTTTACCAATTATCCCTAATCCCATTACAACATATGGAAGCAAATGTATTAAATCCAATTATTGAAGCCGTGAAATCCGGTAAGACGGAAGTTCTCCTTTCCCCATTCCAATTTGGTGGTGACAAAGAAAATGAATTCGTGCTTTTTTTCAAACCTGAGATATTTTTCCCGGGTGTCGATACTAAGGCAAGCATCTCTGTGGCTTTTGATAAATTCAAAGAGCACAATGTCGATATCTCTGGTATGCTCCTCCTCACGGGAGATCGCATGAACGAGCTCGGCATCATGGATCGACATTATGGTTTCATTAATAAACTTTCCAAGAATGCCTCAAAGATCCTCTCAACAGAAGATCTTGAAAAAATCTATTCTCTTCTTGAGATAACTGATCGAGCGGACTACAAAATATACGGAGGACATGAATTCCTCGCATCTCATCCGAGCTTCACTGAAGAATCGCTCGATGAGTTCTGGTTCACCAAGAAATCCGCGAAAATCAAGGGAGGTTTCTACGTCCAGAAATACGAACTCGATGGAGAAAAATTCGTCCTCGTGGATGCATTCCACCCAAGCCAACTCAAACACTACATCAATCCACCGCACAAAACCCTCATATTATTGGCACAGTCCGATAATAGCTGGGATTCACTCCGAGACATTATGATCGGAGAGACCTTCCCTGAGCGAGCTGTTCCAGAATCTATCCGTGGAGAGTTCTACAAGAACAAAGATCAATATGGGATGAAAGAGGTTACCATCGCATACAACGGGATCCATATGTCCGCCGGACCTTTCGAAGCGATATTCGAAATCGGGAACTTCCTCAAGGGTATTGCCGGTGCTGACTATGCTCCAGAGAAAACGAACCTCCACAACACCATGATAGCTGCTGGAATCTCAGAAGCACAGGCTCTCGATGCCATAAACAACCCAAAAGCCAACATCGACGGCAAGGAGACAAGCCTTTTCGATATCACCGAAATCAAAAACAGCAGCGATGCCGTGGGTATTTACAAAAATAAGTATCTCTAGTTTCTAAATATACGATATATGAACTGAGAAAAGAAAAGGGTCTGAGTCGGATTCGGGGTTCTGCTCTACCGGGATGGTAAAGTCCTCCTCTGAAAACGTCATGACGATCCCGAGAAAGCGGATTCTGAACTACACGGAGAGGGGAGCTGGACGATGCCAGGTGGCAAACTCGAGTTTTGAGAAAGCCTCGAAGAAGGCTGAGTGAGAGAGGTTATGGAAGAAACATGAATGAAATTGAACGATGTGAAAATCATATGTGTCAATAACGACAAAAATGAATTTGCCCACTTTGTAACCATAGGAATGTACTCGGATGATTTCGAAGGAGAGGCACAAGTCATGGAACCTGACGAGATTACCAAATGGGAATGGTTCCCCATCGACAACCTGCCAAGTCCCATGTTTCCACCAAGTGTAAAGGTACTGGAGAATTATAAGAAAGATGCATTTTATATAAAATAGCATACGTATGAGACAATGTACTCTTGTTCTCGTTTTTAACAGTCAAAATCAGATTCTTCTTTGTATGAAGAAAAAATGATTTGGGGAATGAAAATATAATTGAGCATGAGGTAAAATAAAACAAGGTGAAACTCCGCTTATTGGTGCAAAAAGAGAATTAGAAGAAGAAACTTGAATAAATGTCCCTGAAGAAAAATTTAAACAAAAATGATTTTTTCATTTCTTTTATGAGAAAAAACCTGATTGGGAACAAAATGTAACTTTATTTGTAGTAAAGAATTATAATGGAGAAGTCTTTGAAACAGAAGAAATGAAGCCAGAGTGGTTTGATATAGGAGATATTCCTTATGATAAAATGTGGGTGGATGATGCCATATGGCTCCCGAGAGTATTGGAGTGAGAGAGTGTGGAATATGATTTTAATTTTAATGAAAATGGAGAAATACTTTCTTTTGGTGCGATAAAATAATTTTTATGAAAACGGAATTTTCTATATTTCTGCCTCATCAGGAGGTGAGAAGGGTCGATATGTATTTGTCGGCTCTTTTTCCTGACCATTCTCGCTCCTACATGCAGAAACTCATCGAGCGCTGAGGTATCACAGTGAACGGGGAGGTACTTGATCGTAACAAACGAGTGCGTGGGAGAGACGTGGTCACGATGGAGTTCCGAACGGAAAAATACTCCATCGAGGCGGAGGATATGCCACTGGAGGTGATTTTCGAGAACACTGATTTCGCGGTGATCAGTAAAGATCCGGGGG
>CAZCYU010000086.1:0-3653 GCA_964503165.1 uncultured Candidatus Peribacteria bacterium
AGGGAGACAGTGAATGAAAAGACATAGCCGAGACTGGAAAAAAACTCCTCACAGGAGTGCAGACGGGACTTGAATCTTTTGGGAAGGATATGCAGTGGAATGCCGGACTCCACAGTGATGAATACCAGCAGTCATCACAGAAACTCCTCGCACTCGAGACAGCGACAAATTCTCCCTCATCTACGACGACTCCTTCTCAGACTCAATCCATGTATTCCTATGAGTACAACGGGATTTATATCCTCGACAAAAACGGCAAGCAAACACGGTTGTTTGATTATACCGACGGAGTCGATGGGACAGAAGATCTCTTGTATCTGGACTGTGATAGTGACGGAGATGATGATATCGTCTATCGTCTGGGCAATAGCCTCTATCTCAAGGAGAATTCCAAATCAAACCCAAATGGAGAACATAATACCAGCTCTCCGAAAAAACTCTCTTGGCAGGACTTTCTCGGTCTCGACAACGAATCATCGACGCTCGCACCGGCTCCGAATTATTTCGAAGAAAACTTCACATCCTCTAATGAAATCAACTTCGGATTCACTCCAGCAGCCGGAGTAAAAGACAACCTCTTCCGACTCGAGTACTATGATTATATCGATCGATTTGATCGAATCAATGCATGAGAACAGAGCGCATCTATCCATCCGGATAGCCGTATTCACAAGGTGGATCTCGTGCCCAATCTCTTGAATGAGACGGTAGTGGATACTACTATTTCCGGTTTTGTCGGGCGCAAAAATATCGCTACTTTTGGGCGAGCAACGGGAGAAGGGATGATGACGATGAGAAAATATCAGATGCTCACTTCGGGGTCATCTCCTATCATCATAGGTGCCGATCGGACGATCTATACCGATGGTGGTGGTGCGACGATCGAGTATTTACGAGAATGAGAAGCGGCCAATAAAACACTTTTCCTCGATGACAATACCAATTATGAGTTCCTCTTGGGTGCGAAGATATGGGTAAAATCGGGGAATATCTACCTCTTCAACGAATCGACCGAAGAGAAACTCGTCAATCTCGGAGACCTCCGTGGCATCCCTGTGCTTTCGGGTACCAAAATCGAGATCGACAGCACTAACGCATTTATCGCTTTTGATTACTATGATGGCTCTACAATGCGACTCGATGGACCCGGAGCATATGAGTATTATTCCCTCTGAGAAAAATCCCTCAACTACAGTGTGAGTCTCAGTGCGAGCAATGATTGGTATTATGCGCGACTCTATTCTTTCTCTCTCGATAAGACGAGTACGATAGCCAATCTCACGCTCCTCTCTCCGCAACGTCAGGCAGACAAGGAATGACCACTCATCACGTATGGTGACACGATTCGCGTGCCGGTCTATCAGAAACAAACGGTGAGTCTCGCCCAGTATATTTCTGATATCTCCGGAGTGAAAAAAGTCTCTGTCGATACCGATCTCACCAAGGATACAGACGGTGATGGGAATACGACCAATGATGCCGATAGTCTCGATCCTCACAATACTTCTCTCATCAAACAGGGGCGAACTATTTTCGATCTTGAGCTTGGTGCATTTGATTCGCTCTTCATCAAAAAAGTCCGTCTCACGGCTGAGGATGAGAATGGGAATACAACCTCAAAAGACCTCACTATCGTCGTCTATGCGCCGATACCCGAGATTCAATCTACGTCTGGTAGTATTGTTTCTGGTGCGATCAATGAGTCGCTCGTCTGAGAGCCGATCGATATTTTCCGATTCAGAAATGGCAAGATGACACGCCTCAAGATTGATAATCTGTCCACTGCTCTGACAAAAGAAAACGGACTCTTCTCGATCCCGACGAGTCATCTCCCGGATATCGTCCTCAAGCGTTCGGGATCAGGCATCGCCAATATCTCAGAAACAACCGGAAAAATCACGCTCACCGATCCAACTTTCCAGATGTCGGTTCTCGGAGCCACGAGTACCAATCCGCTCAAGATTCAGATCAAAGACAGTGGCGGACAGGAGGTATTTTCCGAGCGATTCTCTCTCCCGAGCGGTGCTCGTCTCGAGGGGGTTACCTCATTTGACGGTATAACCAAAAATGGACTCTATGTCCTCCCGGGCAGTTCAGACTTTTCTTTCATCAAGAACACCTCCTCCGCACCAACGCTCCCAAACGGAGGATATATCACGGATAGCCGTAGACAAGCCATCGCCGGGATATCGACACAAGGGGATATCTACATCCTCGACGATACTTATAGTCTCTCATACGACACATCCGGATCCTACACAGTCCTCCGACTCCGCGATCAGTCCGGTCAGGTTGTAGCGAGCATGCTGTATCGAATACATGGAGAATACGTGGTACGATAATATATAGTAAATCAGTTTCCTTTCATGCACCTCTTCATCAACACTATTCCCGAAGTGTCCACCTATATCCTCTTCGATTCGGAGAGGATTATTCGGGATCGAAAAACTCTCACTCTCAAGTGACACGAATCGGAGCAATTCCTTGCCACTCTGGAGGGATTTCTGTTGGAGAATTCTCTGACTTTCGCCGAACTTGAAGGGATAGTCGTGGTGAATGGTCCGGGGAGTTTCACGGCGATGCGTATCGTGACATTGACGGTCAATACCCTTGCTTTTGTACATAAAACACCGCTCTACAGTCTTGATTTTTTCAGTCTTGCAGTGCTCGCCTGACTTGACTATCCGATGCTTATGAAAGCCAATAGAGGAGAGTATCTCCTGCGAAAATCTGAGAAATATCCACCCGCCATTATTCCGATTGGAGAGGTGCCATCCTGACATTATGCCGGACTTGGTGATACAAATGATTTTACAAATGGGGGAATTTCGATACAATCGGAGCTGGATTATGGAGCAGCGATTCGGAATCTCGCTCTCGATACCCCGACACAGAGGATCGATCCGTTTTATATCAAAAAACCAAATATTACCTAATTCTCATTCTATGATTACTGATCTTAATAGTATAAATGTAGCCGGAATTATGAAAGGTCTCCGACCGGATGAAACCATCAAATTGGTTCTCAAGCGACATTGGATCGTCTTTGTATATATCGGATTCCATGCGTTTATTTTACTTGCCTCTTCTATTCTCCTTCTTACGTATCGTGCTACAATAGCTTCAGTTCTGCCAGGAGCATTTTTTGATATTTTTATGATTCTTTATTGGTCAGTTTTCCTCCTCTTCCTCTATGTTATGTGGATCAATAACGAGCTTGATCTCTTCATCATCACGGATCGTCGGATACGGGGAATAGAACAACTCTCATTCCTCAATCGAACGATTTCTGAGTGTGCTATCACCGATATCGAGGAGGTGAATGCCCAAACCAAGGGGCTCCTTGCCAATATCTTCAATTTCGGATCGGTGACGATGCATACCGCTTCCGAGAAATCCGATTTTACGATGGATTATGCTCCCGAACCACTCGATAATGCCAGTATTATCCTCAATGTTATTCAGGATGCCAAGGGGGTTGGCGAAAGCAAAAACGACTAATCAGAGCTCTGAAAAACTTCGAATTTCTTTGTTAAATTTTTAATATTATTAATTAATAACGTATATGTACGATGTAATTATCATAGGAATGGGGTCGGCGGGACTTCCGGCTGGGATGTATGCGTCTCGGTACAAGCTCCGCAATGCGATCA
>CAZCYU010000087.1:0-6351 GCA_964503165.1 uncultured Candidatus Peribacteria bacterium
CCAATTTTTTTATGCTGCTTCTTGGAGCTTTCCCCATTTGACTTCCTCAAATGGAACGGCTTTGGCGAAATACCATCATTGGAAACCATCCACTTTAAGTTTCTGGAGCTCATCGAATATCCTCTTGTTTTCCACGTACTCTGCAGTAATGGTTGCACCAATCTCACGTGCGAGATTTACAGTAGTTTTTATGATGGCTCGCGCCCTTTGTTTTTTGTCCGATGAATCATCGAGTCAGAGGTCCTCAACCAAATCTCTGTCCAATTTTATTTCGTGAGGTCAAATATCTTTGATCTTATTGGCAGATCAACCATTTGTACCATAATCATCTATGGCGATACGGAATCAGAGCTGTTTGAGTTCTTCTATTTTTTTGATATCTCCCATTTTTAAGAGTACGCCTTCCAGTATCTCGATAGTAACCCGTTTCGGATTTATTCCATGTTCTTTTTTTATTCATCTGAATATATCCATGATATCATTATTATTCCAGTCCTGTTCTAGGAGATTGATATGCACCTCAAGATGTGGATTTTTCTTCATGTCGATAATAATCTGTTTTGCCATCTCTTTTGTAACATCCGGGAGTCGCCCCTTTTTCTTCGCTATTCTCAAAAAACCATCAGCATTCGTGATAATCCGCCTGCCTTCCTCAGAAGGAACCTCGATTCGTGCCAAAGCTTCAACACATTGACGCTCTGGATCCCACGGGTAGTAGATGCGTTGGTAATGGGGAACAAACGAATGTTCCTTATTATTCTCATTAAGTGCTTTTTGAAGGATATCAGCTAAATATCGATCCTGTTCTGGTTTCTTTTCATCGCCCTGCTGGAAAATATACGGCTCATTCTCTCAAGAATCCTCTGCTTCTATGAGGGCAATATAGGCATCTCTTGTATGATGTTCTGTTTTTCACACGGCAATCCCCACATGAAACTGGATTGGTCTCTCTTTTTTATCATTAAATTTTTTGATCTGATCATTGATAATATTCTTGATTAACATACCAAAATTATCATTGTCCCCATTTCATTTTTTTTCGAATACAAAACAAAATATCCTCCCTTCACATAGGTACATATTAAATCAACTTATATTACCAAAGTATTGAGCTATTTTTTTTGACAGTATAATCCAATCCTCTCTTCCTCAATGGAAAGAATGTATATCATCATAATCGGCAACCTCGAGGAAAACCAAAGTCCGTTCCTTCCCGAGAATATCTTCTTCGAGCTTATTTCTATTAAGAAGTCCCGTATCTCTATCATGGAAGGCAAGATATGCTTCTTTTCCTTTTTGCGTATTTACGATAATGAGATTGTCAAATTGCGCTTTGAATATATCTCGCTTATGCACAAATATCCTCTCAAATATACGTGCGGAAATGACAGGATAGGTAAACTGTAAGGAAAGTCCGTTGGAAAGATCAATATACTCTGCCTGAAATCATCTCTTCATTTTCCTTGATTTACACTGCATTTTATCATTTTCACATGGGAGTTCTTTGCCACATTCTCTCCGATACGCACAATTTTTACATTCCCCTATGATCGATATAGCACAAAGATTATCGATGAGCTTCTCTGCAATTTTCTGACCGATGAGATCATTGATTTGTTGAGCGGAATAAACGCTGTCCCCTTTGCTAATTTGAGAGATGAGTCAAAGAACTTCCGTCAAAATAGCATTAATGGAATCGCTCTCATATTTTTCTGAGAATTTTCTGTAAGTATCTTGTCCGAGTGATACTTTTTCTTCGGTGGGAAGCATTGTTTCATTTCAAAGACTCTTGAAGTATTTTTCTCATAGCAGAGAGAAAAATCGTTTTTCCTTTTCATTCATTCATCTAATCTCTCATTCTCTCGATTTATTGAGGTTCACGGAATGGAGAAATGCCTTCTGTGCACGGAGAGTGGATTCCTCATCAGGAAATTGGATATAATAGTAAGCAAGAGCAAGATATATCTGGGAATGTCAGAGAATGAAATTGGAACTGTTTTTACCCTGAATATAAAGGAAAGTCTGATCAACAAGATCATGTATTCCAGATATCTTTTTTGTCCCGGAATGAGAGAATATCTTTATAATTTTCTCGATAATCTTACCGGCAAACTGTTCATAGAGCGCATTTGGAAATTCTCCTTTTGTGACAAAGAAATTGAGAAGTTTTTTGAGGATATCTTCATCCAGACTCTTGTCAAAACAAACAATATGATAGATTGTTTCTATCTGAAACTCGTTCTTGAGATGATCCTTCGTTACGAAGTCATCTATGGCGGATCGACAAGAGGCAATACCCGTATCGATTCAAGAATTATAAATTGACAAAAGTTTATCAAAAAGTTCTCTCTGCTCTTTTTTATCTTCAAGAGTCAATCCTCATTCCAGTCTTTCTATTTTTTCAAGTCAAATCAGATCAGCGCACGTCTGTTCTCATTCAAAAATTTTACGAAAATAGGCTTCTTCGGCCATATTTCCTCAAAAACCTGAAGATACAATCATGTCGAATCCTTCTTTTTGTTCTTGTTTAATTTCTGTCTTTCGTTCCATAATTTCTTTCCGAGTTTTTCCATCAATAATCTTTTTTCATCGGGCAAAGTTAACCTTACTTCTTCAGATAATACAGGTAAGCATATCTCTTTTTGGGCTGTCCGGAAATCTCTCTTTTAATTTGTCAGAAATATTTTTGGTATGTGATTTAATTATAGTACTCAGATCAAAGGCTATTTTTCGCTCTTCGAGATTAACGGAATGTATCACTCCAAGTTTAATAATGGTTTCACAGAGTCCTATATATAGATTAAGATCGAGATTGAACTCTTGAATTAATGGTTCTGTATCGGCCCCCCACACATTTTTCTCTATTTTCCCGGACATTTTCCCAATCTCTCAAGAATATTGGGAAAATAATGACATTATACCTTCGAATCCATTCACACGTGTATCTTGTATGAGATCAAAGTCTTGATCTATTCAAAGAAGGAAGAGATGAAACGAAATAATATCGTTTTGCTCAAGGTTCTGTTCTGAAAGAACCTGAAGATTTCTCGGCTTGAGATACGAGGTGATATGTCCTTTAAGGACACTATTCCCTCTAACTATCTTTACAAGATCTTCTGAAAGTGGGTTATTCTGCTTAAAAAAAGTTTGCTCCAAAAAATCGAAAAAATCGTGAAATACCCTCTTGTCCCCTCATGTCATCTGTTCCTGGAGAAAAGCAACAATATCATCTCCTTTAAGGAAGCTAATAAGTTTATCGAAATCGATAGTCCGATCCGCATTGAGTATGTGTGCGACAATATCTTTGTTACTCAAAATAACTGCGGATGCCCCTGTGGCAACAGATATCGAGCAAGATTGGTCAGGTGTTTTTTTAGCCCCCTCACCTCTTTCAAAATCCCCATCTCAGGGGATTTTTTCTGTTTTGTGAGATTGTCCATCTGAGACCATAAAGATGCGGGGGAGCTATTATTCTATTTCTGTATTGTACGAAATCTTTCAGAAAAATCAAAAAAAACCTACCAAAGAACTTGACGTACGAATTTATTAGTATATAATATATACAGTTTTTGGAGATATACTCCCAAAAACAAAAACAAATATTTCTTAATCTTTTAGACTTATGTCATACGGAGGATAAATAACCTACAAAAAATATAGACATAGTCTATATTAGATTCAAAAAACGGGCGTGCCCTGTCTATACAGGTCCTGTAGGACCTGAACAAAAAGTTCCGATTTATCGGAACTTTTTTGAATTTTCAAAATTTTTCATATACTTCCCATACTATTTGTTTTCATTTCAACTATGCAACGCTTCTTTTTCGATCATATCACTCTCGGTCCTACTCTCACCATCTCCGAAGAGACTTTCGTCCATCAGATCTCTCGGGTTCTCCGATATACCACCTCTGATCAAATCGTCCTTTTTAATGGGGATGGGAAAGATTATATCTATGAGATAACCGCCATCACTAAAAAAGATGTCTCACTCAATCGTATCTCATTCTCCGAAAATACCGCCGATCCCGTAAAACATATCTACCTCTATCAGGCACTTCCGAATAAATACGAAAAAATCGAGTACATTATCCAGAAATGAGTCGAAGTAGGCATTGGTGAATTTATCTTTTTCCCATCGGAGAGGAGTCAGAAGCTTGTGATCAATGAGCGGAAAATCGCTCGTTTCATGGATATCGCCCGTGAGGCACTCGAGCAGTGTGGTGGCAACAGGATGCCGAGCATCCGATTCGAAACAAAAAAAATGTCCTCTTTTTGAAAAAAAGATGAGCATATTTTCGTCCTCCACACCACTGACAGTAAAAGTAAAAATCTCACAGAGATTTCGAAAATGAATCTGGGAGATTTTTCTCTCTTCGTCGGTCCAGAAGGAGGATGGAGTGATACTGAAATTACACAGTTTCAACATCAAAATGCGATGTTTGTATCCTGTGGCAATCGGATTCTCCGGACTGAGACAGCCGGAGTAGTGAGTGCTTTTTATTTATTGAACTAACAGAGTTTCTTCTGGAGGTACAACTTTTGGTTCTTCGATGACGAAGTCCTTGGATGGAGAGTAGAAATCAAGACATCCTGGTCCGACCTTTTCGACGATGAAATCGAGGAGTTTATCGAGCTTCACTTCTTCCTGTGTCCCGGCGATCATATCTTTGAGTTGGCAGACACCCTTCTTGGCCTCCATGATACCAATAATGGCAACATAGCGAGCTCCGAGACGATTGGCTTTTTTGAGTTGAACTTTAAGTGATGGAGTCCCGAGCGAGAGGAGAGAATTGAGTCCGAGACGGCGTGCCTCGATATCAAGTGGGAGTACGAGTTTGGTTGCGTCTTCTCCGAGTTGAATGAAACAGAGGTGGATTTTGTCCTTGTTGACGAGTTTGACTCCTGCCTCCATAATCGTCTCGATGAGACGCTCGGCACCGAGTCCGAATCCCACACCGGGGATGGTATCCTTGTATCCGATAGATTTGGAGAGTCCATCGTATCGACCTCCGCCTCCGAAGGCATTCTGAGTCCGATTACTTCCGTCCACCCATTCCCACACCGTGTGACAATAGTAATCAAATCCTCGCACAAGAAGTGGATCTTCTTCATAGGTGATACCGAGGATATCGAGGTAGGCCTTGGTCCGATCATAGTGCTCTCGAGAGTCTTTTTTGAGAAAATCGGTAATCTTCGGTGCGACCTTGAGAAGCTCTCGAGTATCTTCATTTTTGGTATCGAGGATACGAAGCGGATTCGTACCGAGTCGATAGAGATCGGTCTCATCGAGCAGATGTTTTTTGTTTTCGAAAAAACTTGTGAGCTCCATGATATATTTCTCCCGTTCTTTTGGAGTCGCGAGCGTATTGATCTTGAGACGGTACTGACCTTTGAGCCCGATATCATCGAGGATAGAACACCCGATATGGATAGCCTTAGCATCGAGCACCGGATCGACTTCTCCGATAATCTCCGCACCAATCTGATGATGCTGACGATAGCGACCCTTTTGTGGGCGATCATATCGGAAATGCGGTTCAATATAATAGAGATAGACTGGCTGTGGCTCTTCAAGCATATGTTCAAGGTAGGCACGCATCACTCCCGCCGTTGATTCTGGTTTGAGGATGAGTTCCCGATCCTTCCGATCACGAAACGTATACATCTCCTTGGACACGATATCCGAAGCCTCTCCGGCTGATCGGACGATGAGTTCCTTGTACTCAACAATCGGCGTCGAAATACGCGTGAATCCGTTTTTACGGAATTCGTGTCGAGCAACTTTTTTGAGGAACGTGAAATATCTCTGGTATTCACCAAAGATGTCTTGCATACCACGGACGTGCTGAGGAGGAGTCATAAAAATTGAAAATTAGGAATGAATGGATAGTATCAGATATGATATACGAAGTCAACTCGGAAATTTGAAAGAACGATAATATTCGCATAAAAAGTGAGTACCAGAGTGAGCCGTACAACCAGTACGGAGAACGAGGAAACGGAACTTTGAATGCGAAGATTGAAGTTATTTCGGATTTCCTAGGTTATGTATGTCTGATGAATATTAATATGTCCGTGTTTGTCTTCATACTTTTCGACGGTCGTCTGAATGTGACCACGGAGGAAGTCCGTGAGACTCTGACCCTTTTGTTCGAGGATGAACTCGATTTTCTTCTTCTGCGCATCAGTGACATAAAAATTCACCGCACTCGCGAACTTCTTTCTTTCTGCCATATTTTTGAAAAAATAAGAATAGACACTGTAAAGATAACGAAAAATCCGAAAAATGCAAATGAAAGTCAAAAAATATCATAAAAAAATCCACCCCGAGGCCTCGGGATGGATTTT
>CAZCYU010000088.1:0-1604 GCA_964503165.1 uncultured Candidatus Peribacteria bacterium
CTGCATACCCGGCTCTATGATATGAAGTTGTTCCTGAATCTCGAGGAGTTTAAAGGCACTGCGTGCTCGGTATCCGAGGCGTTTCGCATCGAAAAAGAAGGTGTCTTTCACTATATACTGAGTTTTTCCTTTCTTCTTCCGTACCGGTGGTGGACACGTCTCACAGGTATCCGGTCATTTTTTCGATATCTTTGGAGCCCGTTTGAGAGCACAGGATCAGGTCTTGCAAGATGATTGTGGTTCTGTTTTTTTGACCTCGATTCTCTCGAGTTTGGACCTGCGTCTCGTGCGAGATCGTCTTTTTATGATTGACATAGTTTCGTAAATTATTAGAATACCCTCATATTTCTTTTTACCTTATACAAAAATGTCCGAAACGCAACACGAAATGGAGAAAATCTCCGAAATCATCCAGACTGGTCAGTCTTTCCTCGTTGTCGCCCACAAGAGTGTCGATGGCGATGCCTACGGATCCAGTATGGCGATGTACTTCTATCTCAAAAATCTCGGCAAATACGTGGAGGTGGCCAATGAACTCCCACCGACTCCCCTTTTCTCTTTCTTCAATATTCACGAGCTCGTACAATCAGAAATCATTGCAAAAAAATTCGATGCGATTCTCGTCTGTGATTGCGGGGATGCTCATCGTATCGGCAAACCGGCCGAAAACTATATGGATATCTTTACGAACACTCCCATTATTAATATCGATCACCATGCGAGCAATCCCCTCTTTGGCACGTACAATCTCGTCGATACCGCGGCAAGTTCCACGTGTGAGATTCTCTATGATCTCTTCAGGAAAATAGATGCGAAAATCGACAAACAAATCGCGACCCTCCTCCTCTTCGGAATTATCGGTGACACGAACTGTTTCAAGAATAGTATCCGTCCGGAAACATTTGCCGTAACCGGCGAGCTCGTCGCTCTCGGAGCTGGCTATGACCAGATTATATTTGAAATGTACCGACGAGAGAAACTCAACTATCTCGGACTCTACGGTCATATCCTCGCAAATCTCATATCTCTCCAGTGAGGACGAATTATCGGCGGGGGCACTACACAAGCACTTTTCAAACAGTATGGTATACTTGGGAATGAATTCGGTTCACAATTTATCAATGAAACCCTTGCTGCGATAGATGAAACAGATTTTGTTTTCCTTATCAAAGAAATGGAGTCTGGAGAAAAAGAGATTGGATTCCGATCGCGCACCAATGATTGCAATGTATCGAAGATAGCTGAAAAGTTCGGAGGTGGCTGACATATCCGAGCCTCTGGGGCAACGACGATGTTGTCGATTGAGGAGATTATAAAAACACTGGATTCTTTATAGTTTAGTCGATGTAGACATACGTTCCGCGGATTTTATCTGATCCGATGAGATCGATATCCTCGATGCGACAGACGAATATAGGGAGCTTCTCATCTTTGGCGAGGGCGATGGCGGACTGGTCCATGATGCGGAGTCCTTTTTGGAGGGCTTCGGTGATGGAGACGGTGTCATATCGTTTGGCATCTGGATATTTCTCAGGATCCTTGTCATAAACTCCATCCACCTTGGTCCCCTTGACCATGAAGTCACAGTGGAGCTCGAGAGCTCG
>CAZCYU010000089.1:0-2604 GCA_964503165.1 uncultured Candidatus Peribacteria bacterium
CAAACGACCCGACGACACCCCCGACGCCGTCGCCAAACGCATCGAAATCTTCTACGAAAACACCCTCCCTCTCCTCGCCCACTGGGCCCAAGAAGCCCAACACCGCGTCTACACCGTCGATGCCTCACGGGATATCGAGACCGTGTACGAGCAGATTAAGGTGGTTTTGAGTGCGTATTAGATCACTATAATTTTCCTGTATGACTACACTTTCAGAAATTCATATTCTCATTGATGAAATAAAACATCTCCATACCATGAGTCAACGGATCGATATGAGTGATTTTCTTCATCTTGAGAGTAGGATAAAACAGACACAAAGATGCTTTTTGTTTTTCAAAAAATTTGAAAATCTTCTTGATGAAGACATGGCGATCAAAATCAAAAATGATATTAAATATATTTTGCTTGAAAATTGGTCTCGGCAGATACTTCCGAATCAGTACGGGGTTATTTCACCAGGAAATAACAAACGGGAATCGTACCTTAATAAGGATGGTTATTTTGGTCTTGAATTACTGGAGCCGAGAAATTATATCGGCATTGACCCCACAGCCTTTAGTCATCTTGATACACCTTCAATTGTCACTGCCCTGACGCCTGCCCGATATTGTCAACCGGAGCACAGTCATTCTGGGAATTATGAAATTACCTTTTATGCAGGTCCATCACTCGTAAAATACCGAAATAACGGAGATATCTGCGAACTACCGGTGTCATACGGGGATTTTGCGATCATTCCACCGGATACGATTCATACCATAGAAAATCCCTCCGACACTCCGATGATGAATATCTCCATTAAGCTTCCCGGGGCATTGCTGGATCGTGGTAAAACAATCGATAATCGTACTGGGACATGTCGGATAGAACATATGACGCAAACGCCAGAGAATGGAATTTATATCAAAACTTTCCCGGATGTTAACATTCCTTACACTATAGGAATATATGATTTTCATAACATAACTACCCCGAAAGTTGCCATAAAAAGCCAGGGAAAATCTGCCTGTTACGTCATATCCTGAGACTATGTCGGACATTTTTCCAACGAAGACAAACAACACGTCCTTCAAGCAGAATCGACCATTATTCTCGACGGAAAGCGAGATTTTATCATTGATACAGTCATCAATCCGGGTGTTATATATCAAGCGGAGCTTTTTGATTAATTTTTGTATTCAGAAGAGGGCATCCAGAGTGAAGTGTACGAAAAAATCGGACAGTTGAAAATTTGCTAAATATTTTTAACCCCCCATCACTTTTCTGTTCTCAGGAAGATCCTTTTCCAAAAAATACATTTCTCTGTAAAAGTATGAAAAACATTTGCACAAATGTATTTTTTGAATATACTTGCTTTGTTTTTTAACGAAAAATACTATGAAAACACATACAATAGCTCTTTTTGAACAGAAAGAAATCCGTCGGATCTGGCACGATGAACGGTGGTTTTTTTCGGTCATCGATGTCATCGAGGTACTGACCGAATCAGATCGACCACGAAAATACTGGAACGATCTCAAGATAAAACTCTCAGAAGAGGGCATGCAGAATGAGTTGTCCGATAAAATCGGACAACTGAAACTCGTTTCTTCTGATGGCAAAAAGTATGCGACCGATTGTGCCGATACTGAAACGCTCTTGCGTATCATTCAGTCAATCCCATCCCCAAAAGCCGAACCCTTCAAGCGGTGGCTTGCCAAGATTGGGTATGAGCGGATTCAAGAGATCGAAGATCCGGAGCTCGCCATGAAGCGGATGCGGGGCATTTACGAAGCCAAAGGGTATCCGAAAGACTGGATCGACAAGCGCGAGCGAGGTATCGCGGTTCGTCATACCCTCACGGACGAATGGAGAGAACGAGGAGTCAAGGAATGACTCGAATACGCACTCCTCACCGATGAAATTTATCGTGCAACTTTTGGGATGGGAGCGAAGGAATATAAGGACTTCAAGGGTATCAAACGGGAGAATCTTCGTGACCACATGACCGATCTAGAGCTCATCTTCACGATGCTCTGAGAAGCCTCGACTACGGAGATCCTCCAAGTAGCTGATGCGAAAGGTTTCAATGAAGTTGGAATGGCAAGCAAAAAATGAGGCAAGATCGCCGGGGATGCCCGAAAGAAACTCGAAGCCGAAACCGGGAAACGAATCGTCTCAAAGGAGAACTTTTTGCTCGAGGAGAAGAAAAACCATATCGGTGACGTCACCGATATGGTCGATATAGACTCCGGAAATGGGAAGATGAAGAAGTTGAAGAGAGAAATTTAGTTTTTAAAATATAGAATTTAACCTACATTTCTTTGTTCTCCTACCTCCACATCCCCTTCTGTCGCCAAAAGTGCCTCTATTGTAAGTTCGCGCTCACGCCAGAGTTCGATGATCTCCGGGTTCGCACCTATATCGATGCGCTCAAGCGAGAAATTACGGAGTTTTTTAGAAACCCCCCTGACAAGGAGGGTACGGGGGGTTTGCAGTCGATCTACTTCGGCGGTGGGACACCCTCGATCCTGACGAGTGATCAAGTTGGAGAAATTCTGGATGTTTTCCGTCAGGCGAGACCGGTCTCATCGAAAGAGACCGGTCTCAGAGACATGGAGC
>CAZCYU010000090.1:0-5278 GCA_964503165.1 uncultured Candidatus Peribacteria bacterium
GGCGATTGGATCGGACATCCCCATTGAGGAGCATATCGACCGCCTCTTGGAGCATACGTTTCTCATTTTTGAGGATGACATCGGGTGCTCCGAGCTCCATGAGTTTTCGGAGACGATTATTTCGGTTGATGACACGTCGATAGAGATCGTTGAGATCGCTGGACGCGTATCGTCCTCCATCGAGCTGGATCATCGGTCGGAGATCCGGTGGGAGAATCTGAAGTGCCTCAAGGATGAAGTTCTCTGGTCTCTGATTGGACTTAAAAAGACTCGATGCGAGTTTGAGTTTCTGGAGGATTTTTTTCTGTTTGGATTTCGGTGCAGACTTCAGTTCTTTTTGATTCTCAGAAATAAATTTCTTGATATCGACTCGTTCGAGGAGGGTTCGAATATGTTCGGCACCCGTTCCACCCTTGAAAACATGAGGGAACTTCTCGTACACGATACGATAATCGAGCTCTCCGATAACAGTTGACTCTTTGAGAGCCTTGAGGAGTTCTTTCATCCGAACATATTCCTCATCGAGACTATCGATCTGCTTGGTGAGTGTGTGTTCGAGTTCGTTGAAAACCTTCTTAGAAATCTCCTTTGCTTCGAGTTGGAGTTTCGCTTCGTTCATATCTTGCTGAACCTGTTTCTGGAGCTCTACTTTGGAAGTCTTGTAAGCAACTTCGAGTTCTTTGAGGCTCTCTTCTTTTTTGTCTGCGTATACATCGGTGATAATGTATGAGGCAAAATAGATAACCTGCTCGAGTTTCTTGACAGAAATATCGAGGAGGAGTCCGATACGAGAAGGAACGGACTTGAGATACCAGATATGAGCTACCGGAGCGGCAAGCTCGATATGTCCAGTACGTTGGCGACGTACCTGACTCGTTGTGACTTCGACGCCACATCGCTCACAGATGATCCCTTTGTAGCGGATACGTTTGTATTTCCCACACGCACATTCGAAGTTCTTGCGAGGTCCGAAAATCTGCTCACAAAAGAGTCCGGCACGTTCTGGACGTTGCGTCCGGTAGTTGATCGTCTCAGAGATGAGCACCTCTCCGTATGAGAGAGAACGGATATGTTCTTTGGAAG
Organism: uncultured Candidatus Peribacteria bacterium; assembly: GCA_964503165.1. Lineage (GTDB taxonomy): Bacteria > Patescibacteriota > Gracilibacteria > BD1-5 > UBA2023 > CAZCYU01. Next base: position 1,084 of record CAZCYU010000090.1, read on the forward strand.
CGAGTCCGATACTGATACCGGAGAGATTATCGAGGGTTTTCCCCTGAGTGATATCTCTCTTTCCGGCGTATTTTCCGATCTGAGAATAATCGGTTACTTTGTCATTGAGAAAGTTCTCAAAATTTTTATCTTTTAAATCTGGAAACATAACGAAAGGTTATTAGGAATTAATATTGAAGAATGATTATAGATTCAAATGGTATTAAATTTCTTCGCCTTCGATTTTCATGACGATATTTCATTCTACTTTTTCTTCGATCGTTGGTATATCCATTTCTATATCATACTGTCATTCGAGTTTCTCGAGTTCGCTGTAGCGTTCGAGCATAACCTGTTCGAGTTCTTCAAGTTCATTTTTTTCAAGGAGTTCGATATTGAGGTTCAATGCCTGGAGTTCACGGAGGAGGACATTGAATGACTCTGGGATATTTGGTCTCTTGATACGTTTCCCTTTGACGATAGCCTCATATGATTGTGCACGTCCATTGATATCATCAGATTTTATCGTGAGCATCTCCTGGAGGATATTGGCAGCGCCATATCCCTCGAGTGCCCAGACCTCCATCTCTCCGAGACGTTGTCCTCAGTTTTGAGCCTTTCCTCAGAGTGGTTGTTGCGTAACCATAGAGTATGGTCAGACAGATCGAGCATGGATCTTGTCTTCGACAAGGTGGTGGAGTTTCAACATATATTTGGTTCCGACCATGGTTTTTTCTTTGAATGGATTTCCTGTTTTCCCATCGAAAAGCTGAACCTTTCCATCACGAGGGATACCGGCAAGCTCCATAACATCTCCGATTGTGTCAACCGATATACCATTGAGAATAGGGGTCGCAACTCGGATACCGAGTTTGGATGCGGCAGCTCCGAGGTGGGTTTCGAGGATCTGTCCGATATTCATACGAGAGATAACCCCGAGTGGATTCAAGATGATATCGACGGGAGTTCCGTCTGCCATAAATGGCATATCTTCGGGAGGGACGATTCGAGAAACGATACCCTTGTTCCCATGACGTCCAGCCATCTTGTCACCGACTTCCATTTTGCGAGTTTGTGCGACGTAGACTTTGACCTGTTGGAATACTCCGGTTGGGAGATTATCTCCATCTTCACGACGGAGGACATGGACACCGATAACCTTTCCTCCTGATCCGGATGGCATCACGAGAGAAGAGTCTTTTACATCTTTGGATTTGTCTCCGAAAATCGCTCGGAGGAGACGTTCTTCTGGGGAGAGTTCGATTTCTCCTTTTGGAGTGACCTTCCCGACGAGGATATCGCCAGAAAGGACGTAGGCTCCTATTCGGACGACCCCGTCTTCATCGAGATCTTTGAGTTTATTGGTTGAAACATTCGGGATATCGTTGGTGGTTTGTTCAGGTCAGAGTTTGGTTTCACGAACATCGAGCACGTATTCATTGATATGAACGGAAGTGAAATAATCATTTTCCATAACTCGAGAGTTGATGATGATCGCATCCTCGAAGTTGTACCCCTCCCATGGCATATAGGCAACAGTGAGGTTCTTCCCGATGGCGAGCTCTCCATGATCGACGGATTGTCCATCGGCGAGGATCATCCCCTTGGTGATTTTCTGTCCACTCGATACGAGGGATTTTTGGTGGAGGATCATATCGTGATTGGATCGCTCAAAAGTTCGGAGTTCGTAGAGTGCCTTCTCTCCGTCTTTGTAGAGGACAGAAATATGTTTGGCATCGACTCCGATAACTTCTCCATCTTCGCGGGCTTTCACAACATATCCGGATTCTTCTCCGATGAGACGTTCCATACCCGTTCCGACAACCGGAGCTTCTGCTCGTACGAGCGGAACCGCTTGACGCATCATGTTCGTTCCCATCTCGGCACGAGTGGCATCGTCATGTTCGAGGAAGGGGATGAGTGCGGTTGATTCACTCATGATCTGTTTCGGAGAAACATCGATATGGGTGATTTCGCGGACATACTCAGTGGTTGCTTCGAAGTTCTTTCGAGCGGAGATACGAGTCTCTCGGAAGTTATCAAATTCATCAACTTCAGAATTCGCCTCAGCGATGACGAGTTGTCGTTCTGAGTAGGCATCGAAGTATTCATAATCCGCAATCAAAAATCCACGTACTTCTATCAATGGAGTTTTTATTTTTTCTTTGAGGAGTTCTGCTTGAGCTTTGGTGATGAGTTTCTTCTCTTCGACGAGGACTTTTCCTTTTTCGTCGACGATATTTGAGAGAGTGATGCGATTGATCGCAGACTTCCCGTCGTTTGGCACGAAGTGCTCAATCTTGCGGAAAGGAGTCGTGAGGAATCCATGTTTATCCACCTTCGCATAACTGGAGAAGTGGAGTACGAGACCGATATTCGGTCCCTCTGGAGTGGCGATCGGACAGATTCGACCATACTGTGTCGGATGGACATCACGTACCTCGAACGATGCTCGTTCTCGGGTGAGACCACCGACTCCGAGAGCGGTGATACGACGTTTATGAGCGAGTTCTGAAATCGGATTGGATTGATCCATGAACTGTGAAAGTTGACTCGTCCCGAAAAATTCTTTCATCACCGCCGTAATCGGACGGGAGTTGATAAATGTCCCGGGAGTTGCGTCAGCGAGCTCGACGATCGTCATACGATCTTTTGCGATTTTCTCGGTACGAGCGAGTCCTATGCGGAGTTTATCATACACGAGTTCCCCGACAGAGCGGACACGACGATTTTCGAGATGGTCGATATCATCCCAGCTATGTCCAGGAATCTCTTCATTGAGCGAGAGGAGGTATCGGATCCCCGCAACGAGGTCTTCTTTTGAGAGGAATCGTCCGTCATCCTCATACTCTGCTTTGATACCGAGTTTACGACCGATTTTGAGTCGAGCGACGGCTCCGAGATCAAATCGTTTGATATCGAAGAAGGTTGTTTTGAAAAGGTCTTCTACTCGCTCATCGGTCCCGAGATCACCCGGTCGGAGGAGTTTATAGAGAGCATAGAGTGCCTCGAGACGCGTCTTGGTTTTATCTTTCTCGAGTGTCGGTCCGATATATTTGGATATGAAGTCCTTATTGTCAGCGAACGCTCCGATAATATCGGCGTCGGATTCGAGTCCGAAGGCTCGGAGGATGATAGATATTGGGATTTTTCGTTTCTTGTCGATCTTCACGTTGACCGCTCATTTTTTCTCAACTTCTACTTCGAACCAACTTCCTTTCTGTGGGATGACTTTCATCGCGAAAGCTCCGGGAGTCTTGGAATCGGGAGTGAAAAATATACCGGTTGATCGGATAATCTGATTAATGATAACTCGCTCGATACCATTGACGATGAAGGTTCCTTTCTCAGTCATAAGTGGAACTCCTCCCATATAGACATCCTGTTCTTTGATTTCTCCAGATTCTTTATTGAGCATCTCGAGACGGATTTTCATCGGAGCCTCATAGTTGAGATTTTTCCTCTTACAATCAGTCACAGAAAATTTTGGTTCCTCGATAGAGAGCCCCTTATAATAGATGTCGATTTTTTCTCCAGAAAAATCCTGGATAGGGAATGTATCCTCGAAAGCCTTATTGAGCTTCACATCGAGGAAGTCTCGATACGAGTCAAGTTGAACTTCGATGAGCTCTGGGAGCTCGATGATAGATCGGTCATCCGTAAAAAAATACCGTCCACCGATTTCGTACAGCGCTCCGAGACTCTCGGGAGTGATATACATATCGTTTCATTTCACGGTATTTTCGGACATAACAGAAGCTCTTTCTTTCTTTTTGGTCATAGTCTAACGGGTTTATTTATAAACGAAAAAAGCGCCCCCATCTCACGGAAAAACGCAATCAAGATAGGTGCAAAACAGGGGGATTATAGAAATAAAAAAGAAAAATGCAAAAGATTTTTACTATTTTTTTAAATTATATATAATACCCGGGTATTTCATAACCCACTACCCCATGCTTTTTTCTGAAGAATATATTTCTGAATCTGACAAAATAGATCGTATCTACCGTATGCTCCGAGCAGAGCGACGTGGTCGGATTTTCAAAACCATTGTTAAACTCTCGATTCTTGGACTCATCGTCTATGGGTACTTTTATATCACCGATCCTGCCCACGAGGATGTCCGCACCAAGATTACGAGTACCATAGAGACCAAGCTTATGGAGTTTATCCTCCCACTGGTTGGGAATATGGTGGAGAATCTGACTCAAAATAT
>CAZCYU010000091.1:0-3448 GCA_964503165.1 uncultured Candidatus Peribacteria bacterium
GCTGCCCTTGAGTACCTCAACGAATCCCGATCCGACTACGAACGGCTCCGAGGGACACTATGAAGGAGTGGAGAATAGGGTGAAAAAATAAATAGCCGACGGCTATTTATTTTTTTAAATCTCATTCCATTCATCAATCGAAATCTCTATTTGCCTCAGAAGTCTTGATAAGAGGGCGATTCCTATGTCTTGATTCCCGTGTTTATTGGGGATAGTGAAGTCAAAATCTCATCTGGACATAAATAAATGTTTTCATCATGAGAACGGTCAGACAAATCACAATTTCTTGAGTTTTTTGACAAAATTCGTATGACTAATGGGTTTTATTTTTCACATAGCAACTCGTTTAAATCATAGTTTGCTGTTTTTGGTATGAAATTCCTTTTCCTTACCTTTAATAATATCCACTCTTCCAAAACCGTCTGCAATTCTTTTCGGCATGATTCCAGATCGTCTGCTTGTGCCCAAACTCAGCCACACAAAGGAATTTCCCCATAGAATCATTCTCATCCTTCGAGAATCTCATATTTAGCCGTCTTCATTATTTCATTTATGTAGTACGTAATCATAATTCCGAGCGAGTGAAATTGTAAATATGGTTTGATTATATAGATTTTTCTAAAAAGACAAAAAATAATTTTGTCAGGTAATTACCTGACAAAATCTAAATTCTTGTATTTTCCACATTTTTCCATACTATGCACGAGTTACATTATTTCTCATAAAAAAACTCTTTGTGCTTATAGAAGTTATCCCGTTTGGTGGGTCGATTGACGACCAGGGACTGACATACTTCGTGCAGGACGATCTCGCGGAGACGATGCGGGTGGGATCTCTCGTGGAGGTTCCGTTTCGGAGTGGACTCGATATGGCGATCGTTACGCGGATGAACACGACGGAGACTCCGGAGAATCTGAAATCGATCGGGTCTTTTCTCTGCTCCATTCCTCTGCTCGCCCCGTATCAGGTGGCGATGATTTTTGCGCTCTCGTCGTACTATTTCGTGCATGCACATCAGATTCTCTCGCTGTTCCTGTCCAAAGGACTCGTGAAATATCTGGAGAAGAAAAACTTCGAGGGACTTGAGATGAGGAAATCGCCGGAGCAAAAATGATCGGAACAGATATCGTTCATCCATCACACTCAGAAAACTTCCATTTCTCCGTTGATTCGGAACTATATCGATGACAAAAAAGAGGGTGTGGCGATCATATTCCCGGATGATTTCGCCATAGATGGGTTCGTCACTGATATCCCGACGGATGAAAAAGAGACGCTCATCATCCACGATAGCGTCACTGTTACGCGCAAGTATAAGATGTTTACACAGGTGTATAACGGAGAAAAAAATATAATTATTTGAACTCGCGGACTTCTTTATTATAATCTCTCGCACTACCCCCATATCCTCTATGTCGAAGACGCGCTCAATAAACGCTCGATGCGATTCCAGCACACCTACAAACACCTCGATGTAGTGGATCGGATGGCACAGAGTGGTCTCTTTGATATCACGATCCTCTCGAGTCTCCCGAGCATAGAGAGTATGTACCGGATACACACAGGGGGATACACACAATAATTTATAATTTCCTATTCCATTGAAAATACCCGCACACATCTCACGTCTCGCTTTGCGTCTCCTGAATCGCTTAATGAATACCGATCGGGTACGTTTGGTGTTTTATATATTCGTAGGATTTGGGGTCATTATCGTCTGGATGGCGTTCAAATACACGGTTTTTGAGTATGATTACTATAGAAAACTGGCTGACAAACAGCAGATGATAACGGTCAAGAATCCCGTTTCTCGGGGGACCATCTATTCCAATAATACGCCGACTGGAGTATTTGCAACGAGTACGGATCTTTCGGATCTCGCGGTCGATCCAAAAGGGGTCGGATCGAAAGAAAAGTTGGTCACGTTTCTCGGAGATGTTATTTTCGAAGAGCTCTGCTCCAAGGGATTCGATGAGCAATGTGGTGAGGATGTATTTGAATACCTCAAACAAGCCATTCCCGAGGATACCACCATCATCACAGAAGAGAATATAAAAACGCGGATCCGAGAGGATGTCCTCCGCAAGATTTCAAAAGAATTTGTCGATTCTGTCATCGTGAAGGAAAATCTCAGCGAAGAAGAAATTAAAGATACCATGCCCCTCACCGAGTGATCCGGGAGTGTTTTTTCCCTCATAAACGGGAGCCTCTATGTCAATCCATCGCGCATAGAGAGTCCTGATCTCCTCACCGAACATTTGGCCGCCCTCCTCTCTCTCCCAAAAGAAGAGGTTACCTATAAACTCTCCAAACGTATTATCCGGTATATCAAAATCCTCCGCAAGATGGGACTTGCGACTCGCGATATGATCGATACGCGTATACAAGCCGAGAAAACCAATATCGCCCAGGGGCGTATGGTGGAAGCGGAGAGTATTTATCATTTTTTCATACTCGAACCCCGTCCGACGAGATTCTATCCCGAGAAAAATATGGGAGGTCAACTCATTGGTTTCGTGGATAATGAAGGCGATGGACAGTATGGAATCGAGGGGTATTTTAACGAAGAACTCAAGGGAAAAGAAGGAGTCAGTATTGCGAAGAAAGACATCTCCGGACGGACGATCGGGTCGTTCGATCTCGGGGAGCGTAAGATGGTTAATGGGACCGATATCACTCTCACGATTGATCGGAATATCCAGAAGGAGGTGACGAAAATACTCTCTGATGGGATAAAAGAATTCCGCGCCAACAAAGGATCTGTGGTGGTTATGGATCCCAAAACTGGGGCGGTTGTCGCGATGGTGAGTTATCCGGATTTTGATCCGAATAATTTCGGGGATGTCTATGAACTCGAACGGGTGAGTTATAATAAGTATCCGAATCCCGGATTTGATCTCCTGGGTATGCCCCTCTTCGTGGAGGATTCGACCAAAGGGATCCCTATTATGGTTGGGAAAAACAAAATCTCCCTCAGAGGAGCCACTGAGGGAGAAATCTCCAATCGGGCGATACCCAAGTACAAGTACAAAAATATGTTCGGACCCGGAGTCTACGAGGTTGATCCGGTTTCTTCTCTCTACGAACCAGGATCGGTTTTCAAAGCAATCACCACTGCGATCGGTATCGATACCGGCGATATCAAGCCGACCGATACCTATACGGATCGATGATTCGTCGAGATTGATAACTTCAAGATCAGTAATGTCTCGAGCGAATGTATCGGTCGTCATACCTATATGCACGCACTCGATTGGTCCTGTAATGTCGGTATGATCGATATCGTCCAAAAAATCGGAAAGTCGCTTTTCTACAAGTATATTAATGACTTCGGCTTCGGAGGGAAGACGAATATCACCCTCGAATGAGAGGTGTATGGGAGGATTGATCCATACGAGAAATGGTCCCGAGCCAAGCTCTTCACTATGGCATTCGGACAAGGTATCAC
>CAZCYU010000092.1:0-9108 GCA_964503165.1 uncultured Candidatus Peribacteria bacterium
CCGAGAACGCTACAATTTCGGGAATTATTCTGCCAATCCCGCTTCGCGTTTCCTCAAAGAAATCCCCGCAGAATATACCGAAATTCGAGCCCTCGAAATCCGCAACCCATTCAAAACATCCGGATCGTCTTCTCATATTACCTTCGACACACCATCGCACATAACCCCCGACAAACCAACGCCCGAGAAACGCTCACTCACTTCCAATGATCCATCTCAGTTTTCGCTCTGAGATCGCATCAGTCATGTCGAGTTCGGCGTCGGGACCATCGTCTCACTCTCCGGACCCATCGGAGAAATCGCCTTCGGCCAGGGTCGCGGCATCAAAAAAATGCACCTCGGAATCGCCCCAATAGAGCGAATATAGCCAGCCACCCAGAAAATAAATTTGACATTATATGAATCTGAGTATAAATAGGTGAATTACTATGTTCTATATTTCTTTGTCCAAATAGCTTATGCCACTCTTTACCTCTAATGCTGATTTCAAAATAAGCGAGAATATACAAAAAATTTCTACTTATATTCCTCAGTCCTATTACTATAGGCTCGATGATTCTATAGCTGACAAAGAAGAGAAAATAACCATAAAAAATATGTTGGAGATGGGATATTTCCTTGTTGGACAATTAAATGCAGATGGATCATATGACAAGTATGTAAATGCATATATTGATGATGAAACAGGAAAAATAGAAGAAATGGAGAAGAGGGAAGAGGGGAAAGAAAATATAAAAAGAAGTTTACGAACACGAGCAAGAAATCAGGAAAACCATGATGGAGCAGCATTTGTTTTTGCTAAAATACCAGGAACCGAAGTTGTTGATATCATGAAACGAATAAAAGACAGAAAAAAAGATATTCTTAGAATCGGAGATATTATTCCATGAACGGATGACACTATAGTTGAAATTTGAGAAAGAATTATATATGAAGGGAAAGAAGCATTGGAGGTACATGTAAATCACAGTAGTAGATGGTTATATATAGATATTGAAACGTGAGAAAGAATAGTGCCAGAATGAAAAGTGGATCGTATGGCTGCGGTTTTCGATGATATTGCCCATAATGGAATATCGGTAGTTGATGGAATTTTGGCGAAAATACAAGAGCGAGGACATTAAGAAATTTCCTATTGAAAAAACAACCAAAATCGGTATACTCGAGGGAATATCTCTTGAAAATACCGATTTTTTCGTATGGCCTTAGTAAAAATACCAGAAACCATTCCTAATTATACAACTATCGATATGTGCATCGAGTCTATTATCGAGCGTGTGGCTGAGTATATGACGGGGGTGGATCGGGCGACGATTGCGGAGGCGATTCGTAAGGCGTATGTGTATGCGAGGGAGGCGCATGAGGGGCAGTTGCGAAAGTCGGGCGACCCGTATATCATCCATCCGGTGGAGGCGACGAAGGAGCTTTTGATTTTGAAACCGGACCTCATCACGATCCAAGCATGTTTGTTGCATGATGTGCCGGAGGATACACCTCGGACGGTAGAGGATATCCGTGCGGTATTCGGGGATGAGGTGGCGTATATCACGGCGGGGATGGAGAAACTTTCGCATTTGCGATATCGTGGAGAGGAGCGAACAGTCGGAAGTCTCCGAAAGATGTTCATCGCGATGAGTGAGGATTTCCGCGTTATATTCGTCAAACTTGCGGATCGTCTCCATAATATGCGGACGATCGAATTCCATCCCGATAAAGAAAAACGAGAACGTATCGCCCTCGAGACACTCAATGTGTATGCACCGATTGCAGATCGACTCGGTATCTTTGATTTCAAGGAGGCGTTGGAAAATGAGTGTTTCAAGATTCTCTATCCAGCAGAATATACTGCCATCCGGACAGAATTGGATGCTTTTAAATGAGAGCAGGAAATGTTCGTCTCGAGTGTCAAAGATCTCATCCTCACGACCCTCCCAGAGGGGGTGCCGGTCATCGATATTTCCTATCGTGTCAAATCTCCATGGAGTATCTACAAGAAGATGCAGCGCAAGGGATATGAGCAGGTTCGGGATCTGTATGACCTTTTCGCACTCCGGATCATCACCGATTCCGTGCATCACTGTTATGATGTACTCGGGACGATTCATACGGTCTGGACACCAGTACCGAAGCGGTTTAAAGATTATATCGCTCTCCCGAAGGAGAATGGCTACCAGAGTATCCATACGACGGTCGTCGGTTTGTTTCATGAGTTTCGTACACAACCGACCGAGATACAGATCCGGACCCTCGATATGCACCGTCAAGCGGAGATCGGGGTTGCCGCCCATTTTGCCTATTCCGAAACGGGTTCATCAAAAAATGCCAAGGATGTCTACTGGGTTGCCGAACTCAAGGAGATTCTCGATACATCTGAAGATTCGGAGTTCATGAGTCAGATGAAAATCGGGGTATTCGATGATCGTATTTTTGCCTTCACGCCCCGCGGAGATATCAAGGTCCTGCCGAAAGGATCCACTCCCATCGATTTCGCCTACGCGATCCATTCCAATATCGGGGATCATACCGTCATCGCCCGAGTCAACGGACGTGTCGTATCGCTCGATTATGAGATCCACAATGGAGAAAGTGTCGAGATCGTCACCGACAAAAACAAACTCCCGCTCGCATCCTGGCTTTCATTCGTCAAGACCACACGAGCGAAGGAGTGTATCAAAGCGCAGATCAATCGATCCAATCGAGACGAGCTCATCGAAAAAGGGAAATTTATCCTCAATGCCTATCTCCTCAAGAACTTCGGAAAAACTCTCGACAAAGATCTTTCTATTCTCAAACATGTCGATGATCAGGTGCTCGATACCGAAGGCAAAGAAAATATCCTCCTCCAACTCGGGAATCTCTCTCGCAAGCCATCTTCGGTTATCCGAGGGATACTCGAAAACAAGACCGTAGAGCTCCAAAATATACGAGAATCTCAGAGTGAAAAGAAGAAAGAAAAAAAGATAGACGAATCCAAAACACCATGAGAAAATCCCGAGCTCATCATCGGAGGAGAAACACACATCCCATATCGACTTGCCAAGTGTTGTGAACCTAAATTCGGACAGAGGGTGGTCGGGTATATGAATCGGAGTTGAGTGACGATCCATCGCGTCATCTGCCCATCTCTCAAACGAACCGATTTCGACCGATATATCCCCGTTTCTTGGGTCGGGATACCACCGCAAGGATTTACTCTCAAAGCAGAGATGATCTTCGAGGACAAAATCGGAGTCCTCCACAATCTCACGGATATATTTTATCCGATGAATATCAATATCGAAGAGATTCGCGTCACCAAGATCGAAGATAATCTCTCGCGAGTCGAGCTGACCCTCAAGATTGAGGACGAAGACTACTACCTTTTCGATCGACTCGTCGAGCGTATCAAAATCTCTATGCCCGAGTTTCGCGAAGCGAAACTCCTCGAGATGAAATAAATTTGTGTTTTTGGGATTTTCGATATACTCTATACGTTTACTTTTTCATTATTATAATCATGGCTTCGCAATACGAAATCGAGATCAAGGTACTCCTCGGTACATCTACCGAAAAAGATCGACTTATGTCACGTCTCCAGTCCAAGGGAGATGTGCTCATTTTGACCGGTCAAAATGCCCAACTTAATCACTATTTCATCGGTGGAGACATGGTCAAGCTCGAGGAATTGATCAGTGAAGGTATACCTGCTGATAAAAAAGCAAGCTTCCATCATATCGTCGAAGCGGGGAAAAAACTCTCGGTTCGTACTCGGTATGTCGATGGGAAAACTATCCTCGTTATCAAGGCGTCGATTGATGATACGACGAGTTCCAATGGGACGGCTCGAATCGAATGGGAAATGGATTTCCCAGGGACTCAGATTGACGTAGTCGATCAGATTCTCCTCGATGCAGGATTTGAATTTCAGGCGAAATGGTCACGTGAGAGAGAAGAATACTCATATGGAGATACAACCGTTTGTATCGACAAAAATGCCGGATACGGATATCTTGCCGAATTTGAGCGAGTCGTCGAGAGTGCTGATGAAATAGAAACCATCAAAAAAGATCTCCGATCTCTCATAGAATCCCTCGGATTCAGCGAGCTCCCACAGGACCGACTCGAACGAATGTTTGCTCATTATAATGCCAACTGGCGTGATTATTATGGGACAGATAATGTCTTTACTATTAACTAATTCATTTTTATGTATCTTTCCGATCGTGATATTTTAGGGGCTGTTCAGGCAGAAAAATTAACTCTTTCAGATTTCGATGTCGCGAGACTCAATCCTGCAAGTTATGATATCCTCCTTGGTAATAAATTTCTTATTGCCGAACGGCATCAATCAGCATCTATTGACCCTGTAAATAAAATACTTCCTGAATATCAGGAGGTTATTATATGAGATGATGAGCATTTTATACTTCACCCTGGATCAAATGTCCTTGGGCATTCACGCGACTATTTTGGATCAAAAGAGTACCTCATACAACTCTCCGGAAAGAGTTCTCTCGCACGTATTGGTCTTGTTATTCATAATACTGCTGGGATTATCAATCCCGGTCACTTTCTCAATATCGTCTTCGAGCTTAGTAATTTTAATAACCTTCCTATCATTCTTCGTCCAGGGATGCGGATTGGACAACTTACATTTTCTCAGATAACAAGTTCTCCAGATAAATGATATGATGTTACTGGTCGGTACCATACTGAGAACTGGAAGGCATATGTTCCCGAGAAAACAGTTTAATTTCTATAATAATCTTTTTTATGACCAATAAAACTCACCCAGAGTATCAGTACCTTGATCTCTTGCAAGATATCATGGATAATGGATCCGATAAGGCATTGTTCTTTACCCCAGAAGTATTGCAGCAATATGCAGAAAAATGAGAAACTCCTCCTTTCATTCGTTCGGTATTCGGGCGACAGATACGTTTCGATCTCAATAAAGGATTCCCACTTTTGACAACCAAAAAAGTATTCCATCGATGAATCATCGTGGAGCTCCTCTGGTTCCTCAAATGAGATTCAAATATCAAATATCTCGTGGATAATAATGTCCATATCTGGGATGAGTGGGCATGGAAGCGATATCATAAGCACTGCCTGAAGAATACTCCAGAACAGGATATGACCCAAGAAGATTTCATAGCAAAACTCAAAGAGGGGGATAAGGATAGTGAGTTTGTAAAAACATGGTGAGATCTCATCACGATATATGGGAGGATGTGGCGCAGATGGCCTGCGAGCGATGGTCGAGAGATTGATCAATTGGCATGGGTCATAGACAGTCTCAAGGCGAATCCAAATAGAAAATCCTATGTTGTGTCCGCATGGAATCCTGATTTCATTTATGCAATGGCATCAGAGGGGAATAAAAGCGAAGTTCCTCCTTTTTGTCACACAACTTTCCAATTTGCGGTTACCGATGGGAAATTGAATCTCGCAATGTTTCAGAGAAGTGCCGATTCTTTCCTTGGTGTACCTTTCAATATTGCCAGTTATGCCCTCCTCCTCCTCATGGTTGCGCAGGTTACCGGTTTGCCTGTATGAGATTACGTACACTTTTTCGGGGATGTGCATATCTATTCCAATCATATGGATCAGGTCCGAGAACAAGTCCAGAGAGAACCAAAACCATTCCCGACCATCAAACTCAATCCTCTCATAAAAAATATAGACGACTTCACACTGGAAGATATCACATTAGAAAACTACGATCCACATCCAGCACTCAAGGCTGAGATTGCCAATATCGGAGGTTTCGATGACAAGGTCAAAAAAGACTTCACATTCAAAGACAAGAAAGATGCCGAAAATCAATGCTATAACTGTGCTGATTCTAAAAAATCATAATTATGATACACATCATAGCTGCCATGACAGCAAAAAATAGAGTCATCGGTATCAATAATACCCTCCCGTGGCACTACAAGGAAGATCTCAAGCATTTCAAAGAGCTCACCACCGAGAATGTTATTATTATGGGGAGGAAGACATTCGAATCTATTGGAAAACCTCTCCCAAACAGGATCAACGTTGTCATATCTCGCGATATATCCTATAGGGCGGACGGATGCGAAGTATATTCTTCCATCGAGGAAGCTATCAAAGATTCACAAAAACACAACAAAGAGATTTTCATCATCGGATGATGAGAAATCTACCGACAATCCCTCGGATTCGCCAATATTCTCGACATTACCCTCATCAGGCAGGAATATGACGGCGATACATTCTTCCCATCGTATACACATGATTTCAAGGAAATAGATCGAGAAGAACTCGGGGAGTTTGATTTCGTGACGTATAAGAAGAAATAAAAAAAACTCCTCTCGGAGTTTTTTTATTAAAATAATCTCATGTACCAATTTCTTTTTATGTATTTATCAGTTATTGTTCCAATTAAATCGGTTCATACACTTATGTCCATTGTTGAAGGAATATTACCGTCTTTACGGTAATCATTTTCATCCTTTTCCAATTTCATATTTTCATCCCAGTACATCTTCCGAAATAAAAACTTGTTGAGATTTTTTTCATTTTCCTCCAACCTATATGAGGGCTTATCTTTAATTAAAATGGAACTATGAATGTATCATGCTTTTTGAAGTCAGGATATATAGGAACCTTTAATCAGGTTTTCTAAGTTTTCTGGTATATTCTCAGGAAAAATTAATATAAGATCAATATCCCAATAGGATGATCATGTAATTACTTCACTTAGGAGAGATTTTGGTCATCAGGTTCAACAGGAAGATCAGGTTATATACATCTCTATTGGAATACCACTAGTATTTGATATTAATGCTTCGCAAAATCAACTTAGCAAAAGTCTATCCACATTATTAAGTTTTGTATTTGTCACCAGAAAGTCTTCAAGAGCCATCTCTTCCCTTGAAATTACCCCACCAAATGGTTTGTATAATTCTGAAATTTGATTGAAATTTAATTCAAATTTTATATCCTCCTGATTGAAGTAAAAAAATACTTTAGTTTCTTTATTAGTAAAGGGTAGAAGTAAACTCGAACACTTTTCACAGGGTATAGAATACTTTATATTCATCGCTTTTCATCAGGCCATCATATGAATTTCTTTTATGATAGAGTTGGGATTTATTGATTTTACCATAGATTCTTCCGCATGAAGAATATCCGTAACACTCTTTTCTATATTATATCAGGTTAATATTTCTTTATTTTGCAAAATAATGACAGATGCTACTGTTCTTCCAGATATATGAGCTCTGGCTTTTTCTAAAACTTTTTTAAGACGTAACCACATAAATTTTTTTATTAATATTTTTTTCTATATATCATATATAAGACTTCATTGAACTTAATTCAATTATAACTACAACTAGTGTAGTTATAAAAATTAAAAAGTAAAATAAAATATCAAAAAGGTTACTGAATAGAGATAAGAAAGTGGTATTTTTTGATATAAGAAATAAAATTTTGATTTTCAATCATATTTCTGTACTATGTAAATAGTATTTTACAAAACTTAACCGACATATCTTATGATAGCTTTTGATATAGAGACTTCCGCGGCAGATCCATATGCTGGTTCTATTGTGAGCTTATGAGCCATAGAGATTGAAGACCCGACGAATCAATTTTACGAAGAATGTAGAATGCTTGACTGAGCCCTTGTTCAGGACCGAGCATTGGAAGTCAATGGATTTACGAGAGAGCAGATCATGGAGAAGACGAAACAATCGGTAGGGGATCTTATAACAAGCTTCATGGGATGGAGATCTCGGATACAAGAACAAACACTCTTATGACAAAATGTTGGATATTTTGATGTGCGATTTCTTGAAGAAAATGGCAATAAAGAGGGGATAGAACATAATTTTTGACTCGTGCACTGAGGATACAGGACTATTGACATTCATTCTCTCGTTATCAATTATCACCTTCAGCACAACATTCCTTATCCATTGAAAGATAATGCTTCGTGAATAAATTTGGATTATTCTGCGAATTTTGTATGACTGCCAAGTGAAATCAAGCCACATCATGGACTCAATGGTGCGAAACTTTCGGCAGAGATATTCAGTAGGATCGTCTATGGCAAGAAACTTTTGCCGGAATATGAACAATATGATATCCCAAAGCGGGTGTAATTCTACTCTCAATAATTATGTAGAAGGAAACTAAAAAAACTCCGAAAGGAGTTTTTTTAGTTTTAATCATATTTTGGTTGGGGATGAGGGATTCTTTTTCCTTCGCTCCGCTTCGGAAAACGCCTTGCGATGAAAAGCCAAGGGCAATTGGCTTTTTCCCCGACTCGTTCCTCGTCGGTGTCGCTACGGTTTCGAATCCCTCTCTATATCCCCACAATGAAACATAAAATCCCAGTCTTTCGACCGGGATTTTTTGATTTCATTTGGTTGGGGATGAGGGATTCGAACCCCCGATAGCGGAGTCAGAGTCCGCTGCCTTACCACTTGGCGAATCCCCAAAATAGTTAGTGTATGTATTTCTAATAATCGTCAGCCGCAGCAGTAGCAAAGATGTTGTCCATCTCATGATGATAAGCCCCATTAAGCATATTAATGGCATCAGCCCTTGAACATTTGAAAGATTTTCTAATTCAAGCAATATCTTCATCTGTCCAATGTTTCTTATTTTCCTCTCCATCAAGCGTACTTTGCGTTATATTGGAAATCTTATCTCCGAGTGCCCGAGAATTCGTTTGTTCTACGAATTGTGCTTTTATAAGAGTCTTTACTACTTCCCGATAACCATCCTGATATTCAGATAGTCATCTGTTATGTAGGCTGGAACCATAAGAATTCCATGTTTTCTTGAAAAGCATGTCAAATATCATATCATCATAACCACATGCACAATTTTTGAACTCATTCCATATATCTTGCACAAGGAAATCACACACGAGAGGATTAACTGTAACTGTACCTTCTGTAGGAGTAAGTTGTGCCATATGTAGAGATATGAATGGATAAATCTCACGAGAAGCGTTCCTATCATACAGAAAATGCGAAAAAGTCAAAAAAAAGTCAAAAAAACAAGATAAAACGCCGCCCAGGGGGGGGGTTCAGGGAGCGACAAACGATTTTTTAGGGGGGGTGGATGGGGGTCTTCGCCTCCAGT
>CAZCYU010000093.1:0-2581 GCA_964503165.1 uncultured Candidatus Peribacteria bacterium
TGGCTTGTATTTCATCTATCTCCACGATATCTGACTTGGTGAAAACGATGACTTCTTCTTTTTGCCCAAGGGCAGGAGAAAAATTCTCGAGTTCGTGACGGATATCTTGATAATTTTGGAGAATCGTTTCTTCATCTTGGGTCATGTCGAGAAGGTGGAGGAGAACAGTTGTTCGCTCGATGTGTTTGAGGAACTGGATACCGAGCCCCTTCCCTTCTGATGCTCATGGGATGAGTCCTGGGACATCCTCGAGGATGAGACTCTGCCCTTTATGATCCATCACTCCAAGGTTGGGGATGAGGGTCGTGAATGGATAATCCGCGATCTTTGGTCGGACATTGGTGACACTCTGGATGAGGGTCGATTTACCCGCATTTGGGAGCCCGATGATACCGATATCGGCCACGAGCTTGAGTTCGAGTTTGACGTTTTTTTCTTCTCAGACATCACCCATCTCAGCGAAATCGGGCGCCTGTCTCGTACTCGATGGGAAATGGGCATTCCCGAATCCTCCACGACCTCCCTGACAGATAGGAAACACTTCTCATTCGCGACTGAGATCCGCGAGAACCTCACCCGTATCCACATCGGTTACGATCGTACCGACGGGGATTTTGACGATGAGATCCTCTCCATTGGCTCCGTGCATATCTTTAATCCCTCCCTTTTCACCATTCTTGGCCCTAAGTATCCGTGCATGACGGAAATCCGAGAGCGTATTCATATTGGATGTCGCGTGGAGATAGACATTCCCCCCGTTCCCTCCATCTCATCCGTACGGACCACCATTGGGTATACACTTCTCACGTCTCCAGGCTACCATCCCGTCACCCCCTTTTCAAGCCTTCAGGGTGATATTTGTTTCATCGATAAACATATATAGTAAAAATGGATTAAAAAAACTGCGGAAAAACTCGCTTTCGCAAGAGTTTTGAAATAAAAACTTCATTTGGGGAGATTGTACAGAAAAAAGCTTTTTTACAAAAAGATTTGTAAATTTCAAAAAAAATATATACTGTGCCCATCACTTTTTACAAAACTATTTTTTAAATTACTATTTTATGGCAAAAGGGAAACGAACATATATGTCTTGCATATCTACCGAGTCAGGGATTATGGGATATATTACTAATGTACAAAAGAAGAATTTCGCACCAGGAGTCAAACTCGAACTCCGCAAGTACGACAAGAAACTCCGCAAACATGTGATTTTCAAATTGAAAGAAACGAAGCATTAAAAGTAAAATAAAAAAATCTTCCAGAATATTCTGGAAGATTTTTTTTGATCATTTTTTATGCAGCCATCATGAGAACCTCGGCAACACGGGCACGTTGGTGTTCTTCGAGAACAGCCACTTTTGATTCATATGCCTTCAATCACTGTTGTATAGTTGTTTCGGTATACAGATTCACCAATTTTTTACGCGTATCTCATGCGACAGACTCAAGTGCATCGGCGATAGCACTGATGCGACTGATTCTCTCAGAAACCGCAGGACTTCGAGTTTGTTCGGGACTAAATTGTTGAAGCATTTTCTGAACTTCTTCAGAAAGTCCGACCATACGTGGTGAATTACCAAAAATATCATTCTGAAGAGTGTTACTTTCGTGCATTCCATTAACTGCTACCATATATGTATATTTGTTTAGAGAAATAATATTTATATTTGAAATTTGAGTGCGTCGATATCGTGTTTGGCTCCTGAGTGGACGAGTGTGCGTCCGTATTCTTCGAGATCGGATTCTATGTCTTCGAGGGCTCGGATGAGGAGGATTTCCTTCTCTCGCTCGAGTTCGGCCCGATGGAACTTGATCTTCTCCGTTATGGAGTCCCACGTATCGAGGATCTGCACCTTTTTGTCATCGGTGAGAACCGGGAATATCCTGATAACCTCACGTGCATCATCTTCGTGGAGTCCTGAGATCGAGATGAGTCGGACAAGTTCGGTATTTGGTTCTTGTGTCATCTGGAGGAGATTAAATAATTACTACGAATAGTATATAGAAAAACTTTCTCCTGACAAATATAAGTGTATCATATTCAGATGAGAAAATCAAAAAAGTGTCTCGGAAAAGGTCTTTACATTTCCTTTTTTTCTATTAACTGGAATAATTCTTCAAGCCCAATAACCATTACTCAGAGATCGATTGCTTTTTGTTTCTTGGACCCGGCGTCGCGTCCGACGATGAGGTAATCAAGATTCTTAGTGACACTCGTACGGGTTTCTCCGCCATGCTGTTCAATCATGGCATGAATCTCGTCTCGACTGAATCCATCGAAACTCCCCGTCACACAAAATGACTTGCCAGCGAGGTTGAGAATAGCCTTTCATTCCTGAGACAGGCCTCCTACGACCTGTGGGAATGTCGGAGTGAGTTCTTGGAGGAGTTGTCGGACCATGTCGTGATTTTCTTCGAAATAATACACGATACTCCCCGCCCCAACCGGACCAACATCTCGAATCGTCTCAAGCTCTTCGTTCGTGAGATGGAATAAAATATCCAGAAACGCATCCCGATCAAAATCTGAGACCAGTCTCCCGAGCGGCCGGGCCCTCGGGGGGGGGGGGGAGGGGGGTGC
>CAZCYU010000094.1:0-3456 GCA_964503165.1 uncultured Candidatus Peribacteria bacterium
ATCCCAAGAAGCTCGCCGTCTCAGTCACGAGTGAGAAGAAAAACTACCTCCCCGGAGCCAAAGTGAAACTCACAGTATCAGTCAAGGATAGTGCCGGACGACCGGTTGCCTGAGCGAACGGAAGTCTCTCGCTCGTCGACGAGAGCCTGCTCGCCCTCGCTGGGAATCCACTCAAAAATCCATTTGCCTTCTTCTACGATATGAAGCGCTACCTTGGTATCGAGACCTATATCTCGCTCGTGAACTTGATCGAGAAACTCGAGATCAAAGACACCTCTCTCGGAGAAAAGTGAGGAGCCGGAGAAGGTCAAAAATGAGGATCAAGTCGGCAGAAACGAGGAATATTCAAAGACACTGCTTACTGGCAAGCCGATTTCACCACCGACAAAAACGGAAACTATACGGTCGTAACTGACGCACTCCCAGATAATCTCACGACCTGGGTTATCGAAGCACTCGTCTCGACTCCTACGGACAATCGCGTCGGACTCCCGACCACGACGATCATGACCGCCAAAACCGTGATGATCAATGAGAATCTCCCACGATTCCTCGGATCTGGAGACGAGATTACTTTCTCGCCAGTCATATTTAATAAAACGGGAAAAAATCAAAGTTTCGACGTCACTATCGACGCGAGTAATATCACCATCGATGGTGCGAAACGCACCGTCTTCATCAAATCCGGAGAATCCTACACCGTTCCTTTCAAAGCAACCGTCAACAACATAGAGGCGAACTCAAGCGAACCCGCTGCTGCGAAAATCACTTTCAAAGCGACGGCAAAAGAAAGTAACGAGGTGGATGAAGTCGAAAATACCCTCCCGATCCTCCAAACGACGACTCCAGAAACCGTCGCAACGAGCGGTAAAACCACGGACAGTACGGATGAACAAATCAAGCTCAGTGGAGATATTCGTAAAAATGGTGGTTCTGTGACCGTCAGTTATGCAGCAAGTCTCCTCCCAAATATCCTCTCCGGTATGGAATATCTCAAGACTTTCCCATACGGATGCTCCGAGCAACGCACGTCTGCCATTATGCCGACTATCTATCTCAAACAGCTCTACGACAGTGTCAAAGTCTCATTCGATCTCAAAACCAAGACGGTGCGAGAGTACATCGATCCGTATCAAGGCTATCAAGAGCGCAGTCTCGACACCGTCCTTCGTGGATACTTGGTCGAGATCAAGAATTTCCAGCGCCTAGACGGTGGATTCGGGTTCTGGATGGATTCTCTGAGTTCAGAATTCCCTCTCACCATCTCACTCGTAGGAGCATTCTCAGACATCCGCTCCGTCGGGTATACTCCGGATAGCTTTATGATAGAGAACGCCATCAAATATATCAAAACGGAATTTTATGCGAATAAACGACCGTACTGTGTGGCGAGCAAAACCGAATCTTGCAACTGGCCACTCGCAACTCGACTCTCCGCCATAGAATCCATCCTCGATGCCAATACTCAGGATTATGAAGCCTACAAGATGTACAAACTCCTCTCATTCAAAGCTCCTGACAATCTCGCGACAGTCAATCAATCTCGAGTTCTCGCCAAACTCATGAGAATCAATGCTATCACCAAAGCCGAGAAAGATGGGCTCAAAAAGACACTCAACGATCAGGTGAAATACCTCGCATCCAATGCACTCGTCTACAATCCTCGCGGAGCCTTCCTCGGAAGTGTCGGGGCAGGATCACGGATAGAAGTCACGACGCGATTTATCGAAACGCTCGCCCTCATGGGACCAGCAACTGTAAAAGAATACGGTCAGATTATCGACAATATGGAGCGATGGATTATCGGGGAAAAGAAAAAGGACGGAAGTTTCGGATCGACTGCCGATACCTCGAGTGTTATTCGGTCACTCGCGAACGTGATGCGTACCTCCGGTGAGCTCCGGGATGTCAATATGCTCGCGAAAATCTCCCTCAACAACATTTCGCTCGAAGACAAATGAATCGATACCAAAAACAAACTCGACACTTTCTCTAAGATTATTGGACTCGACCAACTCCATGATGTCTCAAATCTCCACCTCGAGAAAACCGGACAAGGGACTCTCTATTACGATATCGCAATGCAGTATCAGATCCCTGCTCGGGATGTCGCATCCCGAGATGAAGGATTCTTCGTCGAACAGGCGTACTACGACTACGATGCCTACAAAGCAGTGAAAAAAGCCAAGGATGAGGAATGGGCACGGTATGTGAACCAAGAGATTGATTACAAGGCTCTCAAGTATCCGAAAGATATCATTACCTACCTCAAACCAATCGAAAACTTCACCGTCGGCAAACTCGTCTATGTCTCCAATCGCCTCATCACCGGAGAGACTCGCGATCAAGTCGCCTTCGAGGGATTCATCCCATCCGGATCCGAGCTCGTCAATCCGGAGCTCAAAACCGAGAATCAACAGAACAAACTCGAGTCCCTCTTCGATCACCAAGAATGGCAGGATGACCGCTACTTCGCGACCGTCTCATCACTCGATGCCGGGGTCTACACCTTCGGCTACATCATCCGCCCAACCCACGCCGGTACCTACCAACTCCTCCCATCCCGCGCCTTCGAGTTCTACCGTCCCGAGGTATTCGGACGGGTAGCTGGAAAGGTGGTGAAGGTGGTGGATGGGAAGTAGGATTACGGAGCAATCCTTACTTATTTTTCGTGTTATTTCACCAGAAATACTGCCATAAAATTTTTATCCACTTCTTAAGTGGGAATTTATCTAAAAAGTATTTTAACAGATGCTTATTTTTCGGATACGCAATTTCATTCATGATTTCCTCTACACTCTTGAGGGTTTTAATTCTCACGGCAGATGTCCCAACAAACTTGAGTGATGTTTCATCTGCTTCTGGTGGATTCCCTTCGGTCGCAGCAACAAGGGCACGAAGTATACACATCTGAGCCGGCATTTCTCCGTTTGGAAGCACTCCAATTCCATCCCTATAGGCACAATGTGTGAGACAATTTTCAACACATTTTCTTGCATGTGCTATTTGGTGTTCTGCGGTTTTAAAAACACCACTCCCTCAAAGTCCTCGAGCGGGGAGCATGGCATTAGAGGTATATGTTATAATATCCTCTTCCTGTGCTCTTATTACGCTTTCTTTAAATTCAGGACTCGCACCACTCTCATGTGTTGCAAGAAATCGTGTCCCCATCTGAACTCATGAGGCACCGAGCGCAAGAATACGATCAAAATCCGCCCTATCAGTAGCCCCTCAGGCAGCAATGATTGGGATATCAAGTCAGAGTTCCTGAAGAACTGCCCTTGTTTCAGGAATAGAATTTTCTAATTTGGTCTCCTCGTCATTTACTTTTTTAGTATCCTGAGCTCAAAGATGACCCGCTGCTCGGGATGGATCTTCGAGGATGATGGCATTTGGAATTCTTCATTTTTTCATCCATTTTTTAAGAAATATTCTAACCCCCCGGGCACTTGAGAG
>CAZCYU010000095.1:0-2607 GCA_964503165.1 uncultured Candidatus Peribacteria bacterium
GGGTGGTTGAAGACCGGGGGGAGGAACTATACTGCTCCAGTGCCCGTCGCTGTTCGACTCCGAATCGGTGCTGTTCGTCGACGATGGTGAGACCGAGCGAATGGAAGTGGACGTCGTCTTCGAGGAGGGCATGGGTCCCGATGATGACGGAGATATCTCCATTCTTGAGTCTGGATTTGATGTCTTTTTTCTGCTTCGGGGAGAGTCCACCGACGAGGAGATCGGACGTGATACCAAATCCCGAGAGGAGCTCCATCGAGCTCGCGAAATGCTGTCTCGCGAGGATTTCGGTTGGGGCGAGGATGGCAACTTGTATTCCCTGCCCTCTCTTTTGACTCTCAAGTATCGCATGGATGGCAGCGATGAGGATGACGATGGTTTTTCCGGTCCCGACATCTCATTGGAGGAGGCGTTGCATCGCATGGGTGCGTTCCATATCTTTGAGGATTTGGAAGAGGACGATCTTCTGACCACCAGTCAGCTGGTATGGCAGACGGGCGATAATTTCTTTGACGAGTTCGGGATCAAGTGGGATGGCGATGGATCGACCCTCACTGAGCTTCTCTCCTTCTTTTTTGCGGAGGAGTCCAGAATACTGGAGATTGAAAAGTTCTTCGTACGCGAGTTCCGATCTCGCACGTTCGAAATCCGGTTTATTTGCAGGAAAGTGAATCGCGATGAGATTCTCTTTTTTACTTCGGAATCATTTTTTCTTTCAGATTTCTTCGGGGACAATTTCTGGAATTGTCTCAAAGTACGCCTTTATTAAGGGGATTTTACTTTCGAACCAGGACCCATTGATATAGTTGCAATCCGAATACACGGGTGTAATCGACGAGCCGTCCGATTGAAAGTGCTCGATATCCGCACTCGCAAACGAGAGCTTCCCGTATTCATATTTTGGTTTGCCATAGAGGATTACTATATCGCCCGCCCGGAACTTTTGCAGGAGGAATCGGCGATTGAACCACACGGCTTCCGACAGGAATCCACCCTTGTCTCGCAGAACCGCCTTGATAAGCTGTTTGTTGTTGCGCGTCCGTTCCTCGGTGATGGTTTCGATCGTAACCCGGATCGTATTCGGTTCTCGGATATTGACGAAACTAAAATACTCCAGAACCTGAGATTTATCCTTATACGTCCGCGGATAGTGCCCAATCAAATCCGCCACCGTCACAATCCCCCCCTTCTCCAACTTGCGGATGTAGGTATCGGTCGTATGGAGCAGGGTTTTGGTCAATAGCATGCGCAAAAAGAGGATTAATGGCGGAAATTTACGAAAAAGTATATCCAAAATTTGCAAAAAACAAAGAAAAGTGGTAAATTAGATGAGTTACCGTGATTCTCATCACGAAAAGTTTATCATTTATACTCCCTATTATGGCAGAAAAACCAGCAGTACCCCTTATAAATATCGGTGTTCCAACTAAAAAAGAGCAAAATGATCAGAAAGATCGAGGGGCTCGCTATACTGAATCTCTGGAATCTTTTCAAAGATTCAATCCAAATAATGAAAAACAATCAGAATATAAAAAACAAGAAATAGATAAACACCTTACCGTCACTGAAGAAAAAATACTTATGACGTTACAGTCTAAGGCTGAATCTATTCAGGCTGCTATTAAAGAATATAAAAAAGGTGAATCTAATCCAAAAAGATGAAATATTACCGTTTCATCTGAATGAAATTGAGTCTATTCAACTAATAGCTATTATATATGAACGGCATTTCGCATAATTGAACAAGATAAGAATCATAGTAATATTAAATTTGAAATTGTATATCCAAATAATACCTGATTTTGAGCTACGCTTAATGCAAAATCTATCGGTGAAATAGTTGGGATTACTAATTTTATTAATTCTGCCAAAGATTTTATACAAGGTAGTATTAGTAATATTATACAACCGAATATGACAGATGGTCCTTCATCATCATTTAATGAAGAAGGTGGAAATATTGTATGCAGGGTATTGAGAAAAGACATAGGTTCCTTGGATGGAAAGCGTACTATTCTTTCTGGTAATGGAGCAGAATTGATATGACTTTCTGAGGTAGATGTAAAAAAAATTGTTGATTATCTGAATTACCTTTACAAACAGGAACTTCAGAACCAAAAAGTTGCCTCTCTGCTTCCAAAATAAACACCAAACAAATAATCCCCATTTCCGCAGAAATGGGGATTATTTATTATATTACAATTAGTTAAACTTCCGTACAAGCCTTGCTATGAAACCCTGTGTTTTTTCGGTTGTAGATTGTACAGTTGATGGTCTACTTGGTTGGTCAATAAACGACGGTGCTTCTTTTATTTCTAAGCCGAGTCTTTGAGCGAATTCACCCATAGCTTTGGTATCGCAAGCGAAAGAAGATAGTCCATGGATATCTTTACTCATATGATGTGGAAAGTTTAGAAATAGAATCTATATTCGGGATAATAGGCAAAAACTTCATTCTGTCAAATTTTTCTTTATACCTTCACCGGTACATCAGCCACTCATGCGAAGAAAGCATCGAATTCATCCTGGATGAGTTCCTCTTTCTGGAGGAGGGCGAGTGAGATGGTGTCGTGGAGGTCGCGGTGCTTGGTGATGATGGTGCGGGCC
>CAZCYU010000096.1:0-6318 GCA_964503165.1 uncultured Candidatus Peribacteria bacterium
CGGTATCTCGGATATGCGACGAGTTTCCGCGGAGAAGCTGGGACGTATGGCAAGGATATGGAAGGGATTATCCGTATGCACCAGTTCGACAAACTCGAGATGGAGAGTTTCTCCACTGCCGAGACGTCTCACGACGAGCACCTTCTTTTCTCAGGGATACAAGAATATATGATGCAACAACTCGAGATCCCCTACCAGAAACTCCAGAAGTGTACCTTCGATATTGGGAAACCGAATGCCAAGGGATCTGACATCGAGGCGTGGCTCCCAGGACAGGGTAAATACCGCGAAACACATACTGCCGACTACATGACCGACTATCAGTCTCGTCGCCTCCAGACGCGTGTCCGACGCACAAGTGGTGATGTCGAGCTCATCCACACCAACGATGCCACCGCCTTTGCTTGCGGTCGCGCCCTCGTTGCCATCATGGAAAACTACCAAAATGAAGACATGACCATCCGCATCCCAAAAGTCCTCCAGAGTTACATGGGTGGCAAAAAAGTCCTCTAATTTTTGCTTTTTCTGACTTTTTCTGTTACACTTAAAATAAATATATTTGATTTCTGTAACTTACCTTTATGCTTCTCCTTTCTACAGCATCTTTCCGCGGATACGGACTCCACAAGATTTTTTCGTTTGCGAAAGAATCTGGGTACGACGGTATCAATCTGGATCTCAATCCTCTGGATTTCGATACCGAAAATGCGGAATATATTGCAGCACTCTCCAAGGAGTTCAAAGTCCCAGTCGTGAGCATCACGGCCTACGAGCGACGTATGACTCAGAAGGTGGTCGATTCGATTATGGAGATGGCGAAAGTCCTTGATACCAAGATTGTAAATTTCTATCCACCACACCGACTGGATAAAGATGGCGAATGGTTCAGTATCTATCTCCCAAAGGTCAAACAACGTCACAAAAATATCGATATCACAATTATCAATGTGGAACCGAAGACGTTTCTTTTTTTCATCCCAGAATACAAAGACGCGACGCTCCAGTCCATCAAGAAAGTCACCGGACAAACCGCACTCCACATCTCCAATGTCGATCCCGAGAGTGGGGTTGATCTCATCAAGACATTCAGTGTTCTTGGGAACAGTATCCATAATGTCTATCTCTCAGACAAAACCGGCAACAAAGAGGAGCTCCTCCCCGGCAAATGAGAAATGCCTCTCGAAAGCCTCCTCATCAAACTCCATGATGGCGGATACAAAGGATATTTTACCCTCAAGGTCGCCCCAAAAGAACTCGGAGTCGGCTCCGATGCGACCGTCCTCAAGTCTCTCAAAGAGGCAAAAGAATACTTTTCCAAACACTTTCACAAGTAAAACTACAAAAAATCCACCAAGCTTATCGCTGGTGGATTTTTTGTTTGATGAGATCCTGTATGTCGAGGCGGTCCTTGAGGAAGGAGATGTTTTTCTGTCAGAGGATGGAGAGGACGAGTTTGTCGTCGTACTCGAGTCGCTTAATGAAATCATCTTCGGACATGACGGCGTATTTGACCCGTCGCTTAAAGAAGGTTTTCTCGAGGAAATTATTAAATTCGATTTTATCGAGGTCTCCGATGATGAAGATATCGACGATATTATTTGACTTCACTTCCGAGAGATTCCGGATGCTATCGGCTATCGTTATGAGGCTGATATTTTTTTTGCCCTTAAAGAAGGCTTTCAGTGGTTCTATCGGATTGTAAGTTTTGATGAAAATATCAGAAAGTTCGTTATATATAGGAGAACTTCGATTGAGAGAATAGAACTTCTTTTTGTTCTCTTCTTTGGATCTCAGTATCCCGAGATCTTCGAGATTCATGAGCTCTCGTCGGACCGAATTGATTTGCTCGTCGATATCTCGACAGAGTTCTCGGATAAAAAACCCGATAGTATCCCCAGAAACCGAGTGCTCGATGACAAATTTTTCAAGTATCTTGGCTCGACACTTCGATCAGAAAAGTTTCGATAGGTTCATAGTATTGGTATAGGAGTGGTTTATGGTAAATATATTTCACTGCACTATACCGCTTTTTTTTATAAATTCAATTAAAAAATTTGATTTTATCTCTCTTTCTTATATAATCCCCCCGTTTTATAGAAATTTAACAGTCTTTTATCATATGGAAAAACTTACTCTTAGCGCAGAATTACGTGATATTAATGAGAAAATCTCAGATGTCCGAGCCGACAAAAAAATCCCCGCTATTGCCTACGGACATAAATTTAATTCCCAAGCAATCAGTGTTGATTATTCAGAATTTTTGAAATTGTTCCGCAAAAGTGGACACACTCATATCATCGAGCTTGCTATCGATGGCAAGAAACATAATGTCCTCGTACACGAAGTACAGAAATTCCCTGTGAGTGGAGACTTCCTCCATATCGATTTCTTTGTTGTTTCTGCAACAGAAAAAATCCACGTTCAGATTCCTTTTGTACTCTTTGGTGAGTCAGAAGCTCAGAAACAGGGTGCCATGGTTGAACAAAACCTCCACACCGTTGATGTGAAATGTTTCCCGAAGGATCTCGTTGATTCATTTGAAGTGGATATAACCGCTCTCGCGAAAATTGGTGATGTTATTCATGTTAAAGATTTGAATATTGACACGAAGAAATTTGAAATCCTCTCTCCTCTCGATGGCTCTATCGTTTCGGCTCATCTTCCAAAATGAACAACAGAAGAAGAGGTGGCAGAAGAAGCAGTCGCTCCAAGTGAGATCCCAACTGTTCAGGATGAGAAGAAGGCAGAGAAAGACTCTGAAGAAAAATAATCTCTATCCGCACACATTATGCATATCAAAATTATCGGAACTGACCCTGAGAGATGAGAGCTCTTCGCTCTGACCTCAAAGGTACTTGCTACCCTTGGACTCGATGCTGTTATCAAAATCGAGCAAACAGATGATGAGGCCTATAAGATGGAGCTCGGTATCACCGAAAATCCCGCCTTTTGCATCGAAGAGACAGGTATTGATTTCAAGGATGTAATTTTCCAGGGAATAATACCAACTGAACAAGAAATTAGTTCACTCCTCGTATCGATTGTTGGGGGAGATGAAGAAGATGCTTGTGGAAGTGGTGGATGTGGGAGTTGCGGTTGAGGGTGTCATTAGAAAGGGGAGTTTTGAAAAAATAAAAAAAATTTGCATATTTTTCAAAACCCCATATACTCTGCCCCGCTTAATATTATTATTGGAGTTGTAGCTCAGTTGGTTAGAGCGTCCGCCTGTCACGCGGAAGGTCGCGAGTTCGAGCCTCGTCAGCTCCGCCATTTTTTTTAATTATTTGGGGCCTTAGCTCAGTTGGTTTAGAGCACCTGCCTTGCACGCAGGGGGTCAAGAGTTCGACTCTCTTAGGCTCCACCATATATAAAATATCAAAAATGGTCGGTGTATTTTTATAATTAGTAATTTTTCTTCCTATGTGAGTGAGTAATAAATGACCTCGAGTACTGAACTATTCAGTGAATGTAAAAGGAGCAAAATCCGGAAACAAAGTAGCGAATGCTGTCAGGCATTACAAACAACTCCAGGAACGCGTCTCTTTTGAGGGACAAACAAAATGGCTTGAAAACGCTCTTGAACGGGTTCTCCTCAAGCTCAGAAAGTATTCCATAAACATTAACAAAATCTAATTATGGCACGCCTTACAACCCACGCACACAAAAAGCTCAAACGAGCAGTAGATCGGATTACGAAAAAGATGCGGAAAATTAAAAAATAATCACGAGGAACGAAAGTTTTTTTGCGATTGATTTGCTTTTTTTATTTTTTCCATATTATTTATAGGCTTTTATTTATTTTAATTAATTATATATTATGGCAACTTTTGATCGTTCCAAGCCACATTTGAACATTGGTACTATCGGTCACGTAGATCACGGTAAAACCACTACGACCGCAGCAATCTCTATCGTCCTCTGAAAAAAATACGGATGAGACGTAACAGAATTTGCTAAAATTGACTCTGCTCCAGAGGAAAAAGCTCGAGGTATTACTATCAATACCGCTCATATCGAATATTCAACAGCTGTTCGTCATTACGCACACGTTGACTGTCCAGGACATGCCGATTATGTTAAAAACATGATTACTGGTGCTGCTCAGATGGATGCTGCCATCCTCATCGTTGCTGCAACTGATGGACCTATGGCTCAGACTCGAGAACACATCCTTCTTGCTCGTCAGGTAGGTGTTCCTTACATCGTCGTTTACATGAACAAATGTGACATGGTCGATGATGAAGAAATGCTCGACCTCGTAGAAATGGAAATCCGAGAACTTCTTTCTAAGTACGAATTCCCAGGAGATACTCTTCCAGTTATCCGTGGTTCTGGTCTCGTCGCTCTCGAAAATCCAACTGATTTCGACAAAGCATACGGAGCGAAAACTATCATCGAACTCTTCGATGCTATCGAAGCATACGTTCCGAATCCAGAACGTGCACTCGACAAGCCTTTCATCATGCCAGTAGAGGATGTATTCTCTATCAAGGGACGTGGAACGGTTGTAACCGGTAAAATCGAACAAGGTATCATCAAAATCGGTGACGAAATCGAAGTTGTTGGTCTCCATGACACCAAGAAAACAACCGTTACTGGAGTTGAAATGTTCCACAAACAACTCGATCAAGGACAAGCCGGTGATAATGCTGGTCTTCTCCTGAGAGGTATCGAACGTGAAGACGTTGAACGAGGACAAGTTCTTGCTAAACCAGGATCTATCAAACCACACACTAAGTTCCAAGCTGAGGTCTACGTCCTTACAAAAGATGAAGGTGGACGACATACTCCATTCTTCAAGGGATACAAACCACAATTCTATTTCCGAACAACTGACGTTACCGGTTCTATCGAACTCCCTGCTGGAGTTGAGATGGTTATGCCTGGTGATAATATCCAGATGACTATCGAGCTCGGTGCTCCGATCGCGATGGATCAGGGTCTCCGATTCGCTATCCGTGAAGGAGGACGAACCGTTGGTTCTGGAGTCGTTGCCAAAGTTATGGCTTAATTGTACTTTTATACACTCACATCCTGTATTATTCAGGATGTGAGTAATAAGAATATAATTTTCTTCTTAATCAGTTAACTTGTAATTTCTCTCTATGTCTTCTAAGAAAACAGGAAATATCCGTATTATTGTACGAGCTTTTGAACACAAACTTATTGATGAGGCAGTGAAAAAAATTGTCACAACAGCAAAGGATTCAGGAGTTATCGTTATCTGACCTATTCCTCTTCCAACGAAGATTGAAAAAATAACTGTCAACCGATCAACTTTTGTCAATAAAGATGCTCGTGAACAGTTCGAGATTCGTCGTCACAAACGTCTTATCGATATCGTTGAACCGACTCCAAAAACACTCGAACTCCTCCAGGCTGTCAATATCCCATCTGGAGTTGGAGTTGAAATCAAGACCACCTAATTTTTAGCTTTGTAATCGATCTTCTCTTCTTATGTCTCGCGTTTGTCAACTCACCGGTAAAAAAACTGCCGTCGGAAATAATGTTTCTCACTCTGTACGCAGAACGAAACGAAAATTTTATCCAAATCTTTTTTGGAGAAATATAAAAGATCCTGCAACAGGGATGGTTTTTCGTGTACGACTTTCAGCCGTAGCGATCAAGACTCTCAAAAAGAAAGGAGTTTTATAGATCGAGTTACCATTTGCCCTGGTGGTGGAATTGGTAGACACGCAGGACTTAAAATCCTGTTCCTTCCGGGAGTACGGGTTCGATTCCCGTCCGGGGCACCAATAAATACTTTAAAAAATATTCATTAATACTTACTCTATGTTGAAAATTCGATTATCTCGCTCAGGAAGAAAACATGTTCCTTTTTTTCATATCGTCCTCACGGAACACTCTCAATCTGCGAAACACGGATATATGAAGATCCTCGGTTACTACAATGCTACGACCAAAGAACTCAAATTCGATGAGGCCGATGCAGCATGATTCGTTAAAAATGGAGCACAGTACTCTCCAACTCTCGTAAAAATTCTTGAACGATCCAAAAAATAAGCTTTCTATCTTTAACTTTTTCACACTATGTCACCTAAAGATTTTCTGTTATTTATCATCAATTCTCTTGTAACAAACGAAGGTGATGTTTCTATCGAACAGCGAGAAGATGATCTCGGGACACTCCTTTCTCTCAAGGTAAACAAGAACGATATGGGAACTATCATCGGGAAAGATGGAAAGACTATCAACGCGATACGAACGGTCCTCCGAGTCTATGGATCCAAATCGGATGCTCGTGTGAATCTCAAGGTTATCGAGGAATAATCCAGTCGAAACCAAACACAAAAAAAA
>CAZCYU010000097.1:0-1548 GCA_964503165.1 uncultured Candidatus Peribacteria bacterium
TGCAAAAAAATTTGCAATTCTTTTTTTTCTGATATCATATGGGGGTACTTTTATTTTTTAATCACTACGTTTTTATGAACTCACTCAACAAAGTACAACTTATCGGGAATCTTACCGCTAATCCAGAGGTAAAAGAGACCCCAAATGGACAGAAGGTAGCGAATTTTTCTATTGCGACGAATCGTGTATGGAAGGACTCTGCTGGGATGAAACAGGAACAGGTAGAATTTCACAATATCGTTGTCTGGACTGGACTCGCGAGTATCGTGGAACAGTATCTCACAAAAGGAAAAAAAGTATATATAGAAGGACGTCTCCAGACTCGCAGTTGGGAAGATCCAACCGGAGCTAAGAAATATAAAACAGAGGTAGTTGGAGAAAATCTCATCATGCTCTCCGGAGGATCTCGAGATGATGATGCTGGTGGGTATGTCCCACAGGAATCTCACGATGAAGCATCTCCTGCCAAAGTGAAACGAACCGCACCAAAACAAGAAGAAGAAATCAACATCGAAGATATTCCGTTTTAATAGAGTCACATAAAAAATCCCTTCCGATTCGGAAGGGATTTTTTGTTTAATCTTCTCGTATATCCGTGCGGAAGATATAATAGGCCCACTTCTGCACATTGGTCATCCCATAGGTTCTGGAGCGAGTTGCGGAATAGGCCTCTCCGATGATCTGCTTGTCTGTGTCGATTTTCTTGTATTCTTCGGCTTCTTCTGGAGTGACGAGAACCGTGAGAGTTTCGCCGGGATTTTTCTTGTTCTGAGAGGATTTCGCCATGCGATCGAGGAAGGCGTTGGTTTTGACATACGAGAGATAGTCTTTTTTTTCTTGGGTGGATTTCGTGATTTTATCACTCTCATTGGTCACATAGGTGATATATGAATTGATCTGAAAATCCTTGTATTTGTAGAGCACAACGAGATATACCTCATACACGATCGTAATGAGGAGGATGAAAAGAATATATTGATATCGTTTTTTCATAAAAGAAATTGTATTTTCAGAGATTTTGGAGTAGAATATACAAAAAGTCTATTTTTCATAATTTTTTTATGCATACAACCCCAAAAAACTCGAAGTGATTTTTTCAAAAACACTCGGTTCTGCTCGTTATAGTCTGACTTTTCGCGATTATTTCGGGACTTCTTTTTTCAGATTTTTCTAAGAGCCCCGTGGTTGATGCGGGTGTTATCGATCCCTATGTCCTCTCGACCAAGGGGACAACCCTCATTATCCGGGATCGCCTCATTTCTCTCGGAGAATATAAACAAGCTCCTATCGTCGTCGGGGACAAGATCCGCACACTCGCGGATTCTCAAGCGACGATCTTCTGGCCGGACGGGAGTGTGACGAGGCTCGGAGAGAAATCCAGTATTAAGATAAATGAAATGAAAGCAAAATCCATCAGTGAAAATATCCAGATTGATTTCAGCCTTGAGCAGGGGAAAAGTTGGTCCAATGTGATCCGATATCTCTACGATACTTCCTATTTTCATGAACGATTCAATAACGAAACGGCTCTCGCAACGGTTCGTGGAA
>CAZCYU010000098.1:0-3150 GCA_964503165.1 uncultured Candidatus Peribacteria bacterium
ATTATTCTTTCTCCAATCAGGAAAAAGATGCGAAAATCGGTCTCGAGGATGATGACAATGCTATCCATATCCGCAATGCCTTCAATGTCGAGCACACGGTTATGCGCCGCTCACTCACACCCGCTCTCCTTGCTGCCGTACGAGAAAATCTCAAACAATCGGACTCCTTTGGACTTTTTGAAATCGGGAAGATTTTCGAGCGTCTCGGAGAAAATGAATTCAGCGAACGCAAAAATATTGCCGGTGTATTGGTGGGACAGGATATGATGACGCTCCGAGAAATGCTCGACGGATTCGTCCATTCGGTTCTCCCATGAATGGGTTTTGAAGTGATACAGGGGACACAAAATATTGCTCACCTCCATCCGAATAAATCCGGATCATACCGAGTCCATACCGATGATCTCATTACTTTCGGATCCGTTCATCCTGCTGTGGCAGACGCTTTCGGACTCTCGTCCAAGACGATTCTCTTTTTCGAAATCAACCATGCACTTCTTATGAATCGTTTCGCTGTTTCTGGTCACGTATTCCATGAGATTCCCAAGTATCCGGGTATCAGACGTGAGCTCAATTTCGTCATCGATGAACGTGTCCCGGTTGGCGAGGTTATCGCAGAAATAGCCAGTGTCCACACCCATCTTTCGGATTTCTCGGTCGTGGATATATTCCGCGATGCCACCAAAGTCGGTTCCGACAAAAAATCCGTCACCTTCTCATTCCTCATCCAAGACCCTACCCGAACCATCACCGACGAGGAAGCCCTCGTGATCCAACAGGCAATCATCGCGGAACTTGAGCTTAAGGGAAGGGTGCTCAGAAAATAATATTTCTTAATTTTGCAAATATATGCTCGAAAATATGAATATATTCAGTGTGGGAGGATTCACCTTCCTCTTACTCATCCTTGCGATCGGATACTATGCGGTTGAGGTTATCGGGGGGAGGAACTACTGGTATCGACGGATATTCGAAACCTATAACAACAATCTCTTTGATCGGATCATGCATTACATTATGTGGTGACTCGCTATCAATCTCTGAGTCATCTTCTGATTCGTCAAAGCCGATAGATTGAAAGGAATATTTGAAGTTCTGAATTTTTCTGGTAAGATTGCCGATTCCATCGGTATCCAGAGTGATATTTCTACCTCTGTTCAACTTGCTCTTTTTATCTGTTTTTATTTTTTTACGCTTTTTTGAACGCTCATTCTCATCAATATGATGATTTGGATATTTACCTCTTTTGAGGGACTCTCTGTGAAGATTATAGAAAAAAGTTGCAAAAAAGATAAAATGTAATACCAAATAATATGCTCCAAATCAGCAACCTATCCGTCAAAATAGGTGACAAACACATTCTCACGGACGTGTCTCTTTCTTTCGAATCCGGGAAGACGTATTTTTTGTTGGGCAAAAATGGATCTGGGAAATCGAGCCTTGCTTATGCCATCTCGGGGAATCCAAAATATGAGGTTACGGCTGGGGATATCTCTGAATGAGATATTCGTTTGAACAATATGAAAGTCCATGATCGGGCGAATAAAGCCGGGATTTTCCTCTCCTTCCAGAATGTGCCGGAGATCCCGGGAGTTAAGCTCCTCGAGTATCTCCGAACCATCTACAATGAGAATCAGAAGACGAAAAATCCAAATACGAAGCCGATGAGTCCGTTTGTTTTCAAGCGGTTCGTAACGGGTCTCGTGTCAGAATTGAGTCTGGATGAGGCCTTCCTCGATCGTGATCTCAATGTTGGATTCAGCGGATGAGAGAAACGAAAAATCGAGCTCTTGCAGATCAAGCTCCTCTCACCGAGATATATCATCCTCGATGAGATCGATTCCGGTCTCGATATCGATGCTTTTAAGGTGGTTGCCAGCGAGCTTAAGAAACTCAGAAACCAAGAAAATACGCTGATTTTCATCACGCACAATTTCGGAATCCTTGAGTATGTCGATGTGGATGGGGTGTATGTCCTCGAAGAGGGAAGACTTACTGACAGCTGAGGTGTTGAACTCGCTCGGAAGATTCAGAAGGAAGGATATTGTAGGTATTGTCGCTCTGGTCAAGAATGTAATCTACAGCAGAAGTGCATGTAAGTATTGGTTGCATAACCAGATCAGGAGAACAGGGTTTACGGAAGGAGGTACCGATACAGCAGACTCACCCCACTCTTCGCTTCCCGCATTGGAGAATATTTTCAGCTTTGGCTTGAGCGGCATGAATCGTATTGGCAATGACTGCCACTCATTCTCCTGGTAATGGAAACATGGCCTCGCTATGACCTAGACAGTGCATAATTACCCTATTAGCACCTTCCACGAAGATTACACCACCATCATCCGGATCTTTTTCACCCATGTATAAAAAATTGAAACAGAAGTAATACTTTCCTTATAGGCAAATCGTATGAAAAATCAAGAAAAATCCCTCAAAATTCAGCAAAAATGACTTGACGATGCTTGAGATTTTAATCTTAATATTCCACAAAACATCGCCTATTCCAAGGTCTTTGGGGGTTTGAGTGAAGAGAGTGTGCGAAAGGTTTCGGCTGATAACAATGAGCCGGAGTGGATGCTTGATATTCGTCTGAGAGCATTCAGACTCTTTCAAAAAATGCCGTATCCCAAATGGGGACCGGATCTGAGTGCTCTTGACCTTGAGTCGATCAGCTACTATGCCGAGGCAGGGGATACCTCCAACGCGAAAAGTTGGGACCAGGTCCCGGATGAGATCAGAAAAACCTTCGATGAGCTCGGTATCCCCGAAGCAGAGCGGGAATCTCTCGCAGGAGTCGGGGCTCAGTTTGATAGCAAGACCGTCTACCACTCGACCAAGCGAGAGTACGAAGAAATGGGAGTAATATTCACCGATATGAACACAGCACTTGCCCAGTATCCGGAGATGGTTCGGAAATATTTCGGTCGGGTCATCAGTATGGCGGATCACACATTCATGGCGCTCCATACGGCTTTCTGGAATGGCGGGACATTCCTGTATGTCCCTGCTGGAGTCAAGCTTGATGAACCACTTCAGTCCTATTTCCGCATGAATGTGCGGAACGGGGGACAGTTCGAACACACGATCATCGTCATCGAAGACGGAGCGGATGCGCACTACATCGAGTGATGCAGTGCTCCCAAGTACGAC
>CAZCYU010000099.1:0-9677 GCA_964503165.1 uncultured Candidatus Peribacteria bacterium
CCCGAGGAACCAGCGGCAGAACTCCCACCACCGGACGATTCTATTCCCGACTGGCTCAAGGCTTCCACTTTCTCGACGAGCGAAGTAGTAGGGGAAACAAAAGAAGAACCGGTTGTCCCTAAGGCAACGGAAAAGAAAACACACACCAAACATACCGAGAAAACTCCCGAAAAAAAGAAAGTAACTCACACCCAAGAAAAAAAGGAGCCCGTAGTTCACACGGCACCGAAACATACTAAGAAGAAGGAAGATACAATAAAAGAGGAAGTAGCACCAAAACCAAAGAAAGAAAAAACTCCCTCTCCACTCCCCAGTGTTTCTGCCCCCGAGCCGAAACTCCCAGATAATGATGAGGATCTACCGGATTGGTTGAAGTAAGAGGCAAACCATAGAAAAAACCCATTCAGTATACTGAATGGGTTTTTGTTTGTAATGATCAATTTTACCTTGAGGTAAAAATGGTTTCTACTGGTAGTTAAGCCAAAAGATCAATCGAAGATATTTGATTGACTCGTGTGAAACTGTATGAAATAGCGCACCCGATCACTTTGCTGAGGTCAGCAAACCAATCGTGAGTGGAAAGTGAGGTACACAGTTCGTGATTGATTATGAACTCTCCCGGTATGCATGCTCGATCATAACCCAGAACGGAGACCCTAAAAAAATATGGAATCACGGACAAAAAGGCGATCGTCGATCGGGCTCCAGATATCCTCATTACCGCACAGTCTCTCGCAAATCAGATGACTGCGATGAATGTCGATAAAAATACGAATCTTTCAACGGAAAATACCATTTCAAGAGAACATATAATTAATAATCAGTCTGTTCGCAAGACGCTCATAGGACGATGAATCGTCCCAGAGTCACTCCCACCAGCTCAGGATACCAAAACACTCCCGAAAAAGATTCGTACATTTGAAGAATGATTTGGCGATGTATGACTATTGGGTAAGTAAAACAATAAAGAGATTCCGTAGGAGTCTTTTTATTGTATCAAAGTTTTTTCAAAAAACATTTGCAATTCCCAAAATATAGACTACCATTTTCTCGTTTTGACAGAATTCCAAAAATTTACCCCATAACCGAAAACCATCGGTGG
Source organism: uncultured Candidatus Peribacteria bacterium (assembly GCA_964503165.1). GTDB lineage: Bacteria > Patescibacteriota > Gracilibacteria > BD1-5 > UBA2023 > CAZCYU01. Next base: position 1,103 of record CAZCYU010000099.1, read on the forward strand.
TTTTTTAAAAAATTATTTTTCTATTTTTTAAATTAAAATTTTTATGAAAACAAAAATAACTCGCCCATTTATGGCTTATTCTTTTCTCTCTAGGACTATCATTATGATGATAATATCAATGGTGGTCTCTTTTCTACAGTTTATACCCCTATGATCCCAAGCTTATGCTGATGACGGAAGTATATTTGTTAACAGCACTCGTGCCTGACAGATTACACCTGATAGTAAATATTATCTATATCGAAAAGCTAATGATGACTTCGATATTATGTATAGAAAATGAATCAACGAGGAAGGTGATGGTATCCCTTTTCTTTTACATACGAAATCAGGCATGTTTGACTCTTTTGTGTGACAAATCACACCTGATAGTAGATGGTATATGTATACAAATAAAAATGATTGAGGAAATATATATATAAAATGAATAGAAGAAGCAGGCGAAGGTATAAAGCTTATTGATGCTAATTCCTGATGACAAATCACACCTGATAGTAGATGGTATATATACAGTAATGGGAATGATTGAAGAAAAATATATAAAAAATGAATAAGAGAAATAGGAGGAGGTATAAAATTTGTTAACGGCACTCTTATATGACAAATCACACCTGATAGTAAATATTATCTATATCGAAAGGCTGATGATGGCTTCGATATTATGTACAGAAAATGAATCAACGAGGAAGGTGATGGTATCCCTTTTCTTTTACATACGAAATCAGATCCATTTACCAATAATGTTTTTGAGTGAAACATCACACCTGATAGTAGGTGGTACATATACACAAATAAAAATGATGGAGGGAAAAAATATATAAAATGAATAGAAGAAGCAGGAGAGGGTATAAAACTTATTGATGCTAATTCCTGATGACAAGTCACACCTGATAGTAGGTGGTACATATATAACAATGGAAATGATGGAGGGAAAATATATAAAAAGCTTATTAGTAATAATGCTCCACCAACAAATCTCTCTCAGAAAATTCAGAGTCCATATATGGAAATTCAAGAAATAAGTTTATGAGGAAAAGTTTGAAAATATCAATCTGGGCCATGAATTATATTTAGTGTAGATTCGGACCCAAGCGAAGCTACAAAATTGGTAGTGGCTATATATAAAATATGAGACGAAATGCCAAAAATATTTTTTAATAAAACTTCAAGTAGTGCTACGAAATCTATGACGATACCATATTCATATCTGTGAGCAGGATATTATTTTTGGAAGGCAAGACTAGAGACGGATGATTGAAGGGCGAGTGATTGGGTAGATTTTCGATATAATCCTGGTGAAGCAGACTATAGTCTATTTGAATGATTTGAACCATATCCGTATGGGTATAAGTTTCATAACAGAAGTCTTGATTATAAAATACTCGGTTGATGAACAGATTATCATATCGATACCATATTTCCTTTTTATCACTCAGATATTATTCCTGGTAATAAATGGGATATATTCAGAAACGCATTTGATATATCATCTCTTCAAAACAACGAGAAGAAAATGATCGATGCTTTTGAGGCATTATGACTAAACGAAACGGGTGCCCTGAGTCATTGAGGTTGTTATGGTATGGCCGTTTCCTCTGCTATGCAATATACACACTCTGATTTTATAAACACGTATTATCCAAGTTTCAGTAATGCTATCTGAGCCTGAACGATATGGGATAATATTAACCCCTTGAGTACAGATTGACCATATTGATATAGTAAATGGAACAGTTATAGTAAAACATTGGAAACAATTCTGTCATTTCAACTTTCTCAACATAGTATCCATGTCCAAAAGGCCATTAGCAGTGGCACTAAAAATCCAATGGACATAGTAAATACACTACAAAGTAATCCCAACAAGACGTATGCCTTACTTTTCTGGTGAAAGGATAAAGACCATAAGGATGTCTGACATACCGTCATTCCTTATAAGGTAGTGGATGAATGAAGCATAAAGAAGATATTCATATGGGATAATAATGTTCCTTTTCCAGATGTAGAAAATATATATTCATATAACCAATATATAGAAATATATTCTAATTGAAGTTGGAAGGCTCCTTTATATAAAACTTGGACTTCCTTTACAAAAATGTCATTAGTGAGTCTGGATGATATATATAACAATTGAAAAAAATCAGCCCCATCATGACTGAATGGAAATGATATATTTCTCACCCTATCATGAAATTCTGATATGTATATCTCAGATTCATTATGAAGAGTTTCCTGATTTACAAGCTCAGGTGTTATCGAAGAAATACCTGGAGTCGAGGTCATAGTTCCTGTAAATGCAACTCTGGACTGAGTAACCGAAGATAATCTCAAACAAATCTACCTCCCCCAGAAAATAGATTGACTCACTATTAAGGTATCTTGAAATACAGATGAGGCATATGACCTCAAGATGGCATGATGAGATTATTATACCAAAATATCTTGAGTATCTACCAATTCATGACAAACGGACTCCTATAATCTCTCAAGAGAGCAATTACAGATAAATTTCGATGACAGTAAGACTTGAAATTATAGCCTTATGATTGATGACTTCCAGAATGATTGAACCGGGTCAATCTATAGATGAGATTTAAAATCCACAACAAATCTCCAAAAGTATAGTATCAATTGGCAGGGGGTCATAGCAAACAATGAAGAATCAATTAAATATGAGATTGATTCTAATAATGATTGAATCTATGATTTAGAAAGTTATTATTCAAGTTTACCAACATCTCCGGATGAGAAGTGAAGTATATCTTGATACGTCAAATGAGATACAAATGCCAGCATGGCAGGATGGAAAGTCTGTATTGATATAAATAAAAATGGTACTTGTGAGGAAAGTAAAGAGCCGTTTCAAGTAACTGATAACAAATGATATTACGAATTTAAAAATTTGGATTCAAAAGAGTATAGTATTATAGAAATACCTCATCAGAATTGGAAGATAACCAAACCAATTACCTGAAAATATCCAGTATATTTGAATAACTGACAAAAGATAAAGAATGTAAATTTTGAAAATACTTTCACAAAGTGAAAAAGTAAATAAAATTTATTCTTTAACTTTTGGAATTATGAGAAAATATACGAAGATGTGAATTATTTGAATATCATGAATATTAATACTTATTCTATGAGTGTTAATCTGAAAATATGGATATAATTATTTCAGATATGGGATGATTGTAAGCACAGAGGAGCTGGAAAATAGAAAAATAGATGAGTATAATTTTTGAGAGCTAGAGAAAGTGAAGAATCTACTAAAATGATGAAATAAAGATTTGTATAAATTTAATACTTTGAAGGAATTCAATGAAAAATATAAAGCAAATATTAAACCAATAAAAAATTGTTATTTTTTATCTAATACAGAAAAATTTTTTGGAAAAGCTGATTATATTTTATTATTTGAAATCTTTTCAGAAAAATATAAAAATATATATAAACATGAATATTATGTTTATCCAGAAATAAAATATAATCAAATTGAATGATCTTTATGTTGAGGACATGGCTGAGTATGTACTGCTGATATAATATTTTGAGAATATATTGAAACTATTTCTAATCCCTGTAGGGATTAGAAATGGCTTACTGAGAGTGGCCTCAAAAAAAACGCCATGATAAATTCAGTATATAAAAGTGCATCTCAAAAAATAAAGAGATTCCTGCGGAATCTCTTTATTTTTCTTAGGAGTATTTGATTATTTTCCAGAATCACTATAATAGGAAGTATATCTAATAGTTATAACCCCATACACCTATGTCTGACAAAAAACAAGAGCCGAGTTTGCTCAGTGAAATCCTGTCAAGTGCGACGCCTTCGCGTGGGCAGGAGGAGGTGGATCTCATGACTCCGTTTATCGCGGAGGAAGGGGTCAAACAGTGAGTGAGTGCAACTCCGGGGAGTAAGGGGGGCTGAGTGAAAAAGGTGGCGAGAGTGCCGATGAAGACGGGGGATTTTTTGCGGATCATTGGGGCGATCCTGTTGGTGTCGTTTATATTCTTTGGGGCATTCCTGGCGTACATCGTATTTAACCCGGGACAGGCGCAGTTTTTCTTGTCTTTTGGGATCAATCCATCAGATATCGCTTCTCTACTCCAGAATCTGGTAAATGGGATATTTGGAGTCATCACATTCGTGTTGTCGGTTGGGTGGATCATACTACTGTTCCGGGCAATTTTGACCAAGAAAGAATACCGGAAGAAAAAGACTCTCGCGATTATATTCTCGGTATTTACGGGGATCATTCTGTTCTCGACGATCACGTTATGGGCATTTTTGGTGCAGCAGATCAATGCGACGGATTATCAGAACCCCAATGGTGGGGTGATTATCTTCGACAATGAGAAACTCCTTTCAGAGAAATTCAAAAATAACGCACAATTGAATAATTTCGACAATCTCATCGGACCGATGGAGCTCAGATTCGATCTTAAATCGGATGCCAACTTCGTGAGCAAGTCGATGAATATCGAGGACTACACGATCGATTTCGACGGCGGGAAATGTCGTGGAACCGAGTCAAGCACCGTCGAATGAACGAATCCTGCATCTGATCAGAGTATCATCTGTGTGTTTGACAGTGCGAAATCATTCAAGCCATCCGGGGTGTACAACGGTATCGACAAGCTCACTCGTGAGAAGAAATCTGTTGCGATCAACTTTCCGGTCATCAATATCTCGGGAGTGGTCGATATCAGACGACCCAAAAATCAAAAAGAAAATAACATTACCTATGATGCAACGAAGCTCACGAGCCTCGGGAATGTCACTTGGTACACGGAAAAGAATGGAAATACCCCCGTCAGTACCAATCCTGTGTATTCTATAGCCCTCTGACAGGAGCAACAGATTCTCTGCTTGAGTGTTTTTGTTGCAGGAAATTGCGATAAGATTTTCATCGTCCCTGCCAAGTGACAATCGTCCGTTTCGGCCAAAATTGTGTACGAACGCGATCCGGAAAATCCTCTCACGTATCTATTTCGGCTTGAGGATGTCCGTGTAAAGACGGGAGAAATTACGGGATACAAATGGATCGTCGATGGCACCACCGTTGCCTCAACAGAGGAATCCTTCGAGTATACATTCACTGATTATAAGGAGACAAAAGTGACTATACAGATACGGGATTCTGCTGGGAATATGGTCGAAATAAGCGAAGATATCAACGTCTCACCTCCTCTGAGTTTCGTCAAATGACCTCATGCGGAGTCACTCCTCAAAATCTCGGATTCGACTGAGAAGTCTCTCATCGATGATACCTACAGCAAAAGTCTCAAATGATACCTCATTTCGGGTATCAATATGGATGTACCAACGATAGTATGATTCAATGCAACAGATGTAAAAGTCGATAACTATGGGTATGAACTGACCAATGTGGAATGGGACTTCAATAATGATGGTACATTCGAGAAAACCGGAGAAAAGGTTAAATATGAACTCATAGAAGAAAAACGATACACGGTCACAGTTCGTTATACTTTCACTGCGCCAGAACAAAAAGAAAGTTGAACCCTTGAAGAAAAGATATTCCTGGAACCAAAGAAAAAAAACATCAGCGTCTCTCTCAAGGTCAATCAAGATTCGGAATACGCTCCTGCAACCATCCATGTCGACGGTTCTGCCAGCCAACTCAAGGAAGGGACAATTACGAAATTCATGTATGACTTCGGGGAGGGGCGATGACCAGTCGAGGGTGACGCCATACAAGACTATCGGTATAATTTCCCCGGAGAATATACGATCACGTTCACGGTCGTGAAGAGTGACGGAACCCGAGAGCAAACCTCTCGCAAGATAGTCCTCAAGGATGTACCGAAACAGATCGTCATCAATACGAGCCTCTCTACTGCTACTGCTGGGAAACCAATAGATTTTGATACAATCGGAACTATCTGACAGATCGAGTCCTACAAATGGAGCTTCGGTGATGGAACTACATCAACAGAACCAAATCCAAGTCACACCTATGAAACTGTCGGGAAATATACCGTGAAGCTCTCGGTCGTCTACACCGACCGAACCATCCGGAGTACCACCAAAGATGTGGTGGTCAAATAGTCGAAACAAAAAAATAGGGAACGACGCGGGCGTTCCCTATTTTTTTTGTTTTGTATTATTTATTTTTCCCGCTTATATCGTAAAGGAGCGGAGCAGCGATAGCAACAGATGAGTAGGTACCGACGATCGTACCGAAGATGAGTGCGAGGATGAATCCTTTGATGGATTCTGGTCCGAAGAAGAACATAGCGAGAAGGACGATGAAGATTGTGAGAGATGTGAAAATCGAACGGGTCATCGTATCATTGATTGAGTTGTTGATGATCACCCCGAAGTCTTTTTTCTTATTCTCAGGGAGGCGGAGATTGGAGCGAATACGATCCATAACGACGATCGTATCATTGATCGAGTACCCGAGAACCGTGAGCATCGCGGTGATGAAGAACGTGTCGATTTTGAACTCTGGAAAGAAATAGGAAGCGATGATATACATCCCAAATGCGCTGATCACATCATGGAAGAGAGATGCGGCAGTGACGGCAGCGAAAGAGAAACTCGAGAACCCCGCGATCGATCCGCGGAATGCATAGGCGATATAGAGCGAGATGGCAAATATAACGAGCGCGAGAGTCATGTAGGCGGTCTTCTTGATGTAATCTCCGAAGGATTCTCCGACATTGATATATCGAGTCATGGTCACTTTCACACTACTGAGACTAGAAAGTTTCTCAGTGATTTTATCTTTAAATGAGGTCTTGAGCCCTTCGAAATCCTTGTCAGTTATCCCGGATACTCGAGAGAATCCCGTCTCAACGACGAATTTGTCTTCTCCGGATATCTTGTAGATATTGGTATTATTGATTACTTCGGACCCATTGTAGAGGATTTCTTTTTTGGTACCCTCTACGATATCACGAACAGTCGTCGTCTCGAGAGAACCAGCAGTATAGTCGTATTCTATCTGGACTCCACCCGTCATATCGATACCGAGATTGAGCGGGAGTGTGAAATACGCCCCAATGGAGACAAGAGTTAGTAAAATAGCGAAAGCGTAATATGCAAAACGGGTTCTAATAAAATCAAGACGCATAATAGAGAATAATTAGTAATTAAAAGAGAATATTTCCCGTCATTTATAAGGCGAAAGCAGAAAAAGTCAAAAGAAAAGTACGAAAAACCTTGCGAATTCCAGATAAAATGGGTATAATAGCTTTTAGTTTGTGAATCATTATCATTTAGGGTATACATTTATGCAATACAAGATCCCTGTACAGATTGAAAATGAGGACAAGATTTTCTTGAATCTCTCCATCCGCCAACTGACGATTATGATGATCGGAGGTGGGATCGGGTACTCGATCTTCAAGTCTCTCGAGCCCAATGTCGGAGCCCAGGTCGCGCTCTTTCCTGCGATTATCGTCGTCGGTATCGGTATCGTTGTTGCGCTCTTTCGTCACACTGAGATGACATTCCTCCCTTTTATGCTCAATCTCATCCGATTGAATCTCAATGTCAGCAACAGGGTCTGGTCCAAGTGAGTCGACAGCTACCCCAATATCGAAATCGGCTATCTCAAATCCCTCGACGAAAAAGAATTCATCGGAGAGAAACGATCGAGTCATGAAGTCTACGAAAGTCTTGAAGACCAACTCCATAAAATTTAAACTTTTAACTTTTAACTTTTAACTCTCAACATGTCAGACAAAACAACCGCTTCCATCAAGGTCGCGAAAAAAACAACCAAGGACGCTACCACTCAACGATATCTCCCTTTCTCGGAGATCCGTGACAATTGTATGATCATGAAAGACGGTTCATCGCGGATGGTCCTCCGGGTTCATGCGGTCAATTTTAATCTCAAGTCCGAGGACGAGCAGGATGCGATCATCATCGGATACCAGCGGTTCCTCAATAGTCTTCGCTTCCCGATCCAGATCATCGTCCGATCGCTCAAGGTCGATATCGAGGGGTATCTCATGAAACTCAAGAATCTTGCCGTCAAACAACAGAATCATCTCCTCCAGGAGCAGACGTACCGATACGTCGACTTTCTCACCAATCTCATCGATATGGCACAAATCATGAAGAAGGACTTCTATATCGTCGTGCCATTTGACCACGATGAGGAGCGAAGTGTCCGAGAGACAGGTCTTTTCGGGATATTCCGCAGTTTCTGGTCAGCTATCACTTCCGAGGAGACGATCGTCTCTATCCGTGAGAAACGCCGCAAAGCCGAATCGATGAAGAAATGAAATCTCGAACGACTCTCGACTATCAAGACGAGTCTCGAAAGTGTCGGGATCAAGAGTGAAGAGGTCAAAAAAGACGAGCTCATCAAACTCCTCATCGGATACTACAATCCCAAGGTCAATGCGGAAGTGAAGATCAAAGACATCGATACCGTAAACATCGAATAATATGACCGATTCCGAACGCACCACCGGCGACAAGGCAGAGCTCATCGCAATCAAATACCTCCAGAGTCACGGTTATGCCATCATCGAGACGAACTATGTCGCATCCAAGCGGGGCGAGATCGATATCATCGCCATCGCC
>CAZCYU010000100.1:0-2158 GCA_964503165.1 uncultured Candidatus Peribacteria bacterium
TTCCATCACGGTTGCGACCTCCTGCTCCGCCTCGATGAAAACTCCGGGCATATGTTCCATGAGATAATCGACAAACACTCGAATCCCCCGAGTCGTCGGCAGACGACCGGCGGAATTGTACGGCTGAAAGATGAGTCCCATCTTTTCGAGGGCCGCCATATCGTTGCGAATCGTCGCACTCGAAACCTGGAGGTCATACTTCTTGATGAGCGCCTTGGACCCCATAATATCCCCCGTCTGGATATATGCCTCGACGATGAGCTTCAAGATGTGGATCTTCCGATTATCTATTTTCCTCATATTCAGAAATTAATTATTTTTTCTCAAATTTAAACCCGCAAACGGTGCAGAATTTCGCAGTTGTTGGTGTTTCTTTTTTGCATCCAGGACAGGTCTTGTACTGATGGAATCCACAGAATGGGCAGTGTATCACTCCACCTATAATGTGTTCCGGGAGATGTTTACCACAACTCTGGCAGTCTCCATGGGAGATTCTCTTCTCATTGAGACGGTCGCGGGAGAATATTTTCTTTTGGATGATATAGATAACAAACATTCCGATGAGAATTCCGAGTAAGACGAGGACATAGTACCAGAGTGCGAGGAGTTTAAATGAGGCGAGGAAAGTAAGGATTTGTTCTATGAGTCTCTTCGGAATAATCTCAAAGATGGCTTCGAGAATCTTCCAGAAAATCGGGATGAAGGCGATGACAACGAGGTGCGAGGATATGAAACTCTGAACTCCGGAGTTTTTCCGGATACTTCGAGTATTCCAGAAGAGGAAAACGAAGAAGAGTGGGAGCAGGAAGGCAAGCTCCATCAAGAGCTTCTTGATCGGATACCAGAACTCCGCAACAACGAAGTCACTCTCGAGGAGTTTCTGTTTCTCGGCGTTGTTTCCGAGGACATATTCCCAGATACCTTTGAATGTAGTATCTGCGAGGATCTGAGATTGGATGCCCTGAATCTGCCTATTATAATCCGCTAACTGACCCTGTTTCTGAGACATTTCCTGTTGCATTTTGAGAGCCTCTGATTCCATATTCGCAATCTTTTCCAGCACCGCCGTATCGTAATTTTGTTTCAGGTTATTGATCTCATATTGGAGAGCATCCCTCTTTTGTTCGATGGTATTGAGGGTCGTATAGAGCGCGTTGATATCAGAATTCTTCGTATTGATTGCATCGAAATCCTCCTTGATTTTCTGACACACCGGATGAATCTCACTTGTCGGTATCGTATTGTAATCGTATTTCTCCGACATAAATGGCATATTGTACACGACATTATTTCTCACGATATTGATCTTCTCCGTATCCGATTTCTGATCCGCCCCGATAACCATATCACGACAAGTATACGGGATATACTGATCCAGAGTCGGAAGTTGTGCCGTATGATCCGCAAGTCCCGTGAATATCGTCACCAGTATGAAGATATCCAAGAAAATCACCGCCACAAAAGCCAGCTTACTCAGCGGCTCATTCTCGCCAATCTGTGTCAACTTGGTCCAGAGTTCACTGAACTTATCCTTAAATGAAAATGATATCATAAATGGGTTGGATAAAAGAGTAAAAACTCCCTCTATTTATATCCGTGGATGAGGTTTTGTCAAAAGAAAAGAAATTGCATTTTCTGTGATTTAGATATAATGAGTGAAATTTACAATTTAATATATAAGGATATGGCAAGCGTAACGATAGAAAAGGAGGAATACACATCCCTTCTTGATACTCTGAAAAATTACCGGGAAATAATCGACACCTATGATGCTCTTATGTGTGCAGCGAAGGAGAAAAAATCCGGGAAGATTCGAAAACTTTGATCGCTTAAAGATTTAATGAGCTAAATATGAATATCTACTACACGTCGAAATTTGAGCGTGCCTTCAAGAAACTCCCAAAAGAAATACAACAACTGGCGTATGTAAAGGAATGTAAATTCAGAGAAAACCTATTTGATTCCTCACTCAGAACACATAAGCTTTCTTGAAAATTGAAGAATCACTGGTCATTTTCTGTAGATTTCAGCTATCGAATACTCTTTGAATTCATGGAAAACGACGATATACTGTTTCTCAATATAGGAGATCACGATATTTACAAATAACCTCTAAGTCTGTTCCCATACCCAAAAAAACCCCCGAACATGTTCGGGG
>CAZCYU010000101.1:0-13487 GCA_964503165.1 uncultured Candidatus Peribacteria bacterium
GGAAGAACTCAAGAAGCTCAAAGAGATGGACGGATCAGGGGTCTACCTCGGCAAACGCGGTCGCGGGCTCTTCCAGCTCGTCACGAACCTCGTCGATGAACTCTATTTCCGAGACCATCCAACCGGCGGACTCGTCGTCGGGATCAGAAAAAAATTGGAACTTCTGTAGAAGTTCCCATTTTTTTTTTTTTATCTGAGTCGTTTTTCCATCGTCTCTCTCCCGAGTACCCTCATCACCGAGCAGAGATCAGGGGTTTTGGTCGAAGCACACAGGAGGATGCGGAGCATCATCGCGATATCGCCGACTCTCCCTTTGTATTCTCCTGTTTTCCACTCGTCTCCACTCCGCGCGAATCCATGGGCGTGTGCGAGATTTTTTAACTGTTCGAACCACGCGTCTCGTTCAAGAGTCGGATCGTATGCCTCAAGATATGCCTCTACAAAGGCATTTTGTATCTCTGGTGTAATTGACTCTGGGAGGGCTGGGGCCTCTGATTTCATTTTTTCAAAAATCTCATCATAAAAAAACTGAATCTGTTCTTTGATGTCAGAAAATCTCGTAAAACGACGCGGATCTTTTTCGGTATGGCGCTCGATATCGAGGGCTTGATATGTGAGATCAGGGTATTTTTCCATGAGGCGAGCAAGTTCTGCGTCATATGTGCGAGCCCATTCGAGTCCCCGTTTCTGGAGTTCTGCAGTCGAGAGTCGAGTGAGGAAATCATTGGCGATGGAATCGAGTTTCTGGATATCGAAAAGTGCTCCCGAGAGTGGAAGTCTCTCAATGGTGAGTGGGTATGTTTTGTAGTCTGCATCCAGATTCTCAACCCTCCATGCCTCATACCGAGAGTCCATGATACCAAGCATATAGTCGATGAGTGCCTCGATCGTGTACCCCTGTTCGAAGAAAAATGCCACGTTCGCTTCCGGATCTTTTCGTTTAGAGAGTTTTCGTTTCCCTCCCCCATCCATCTTCATAAGTGGAGAAATATGGACATACTTCGGCGGAGTGAAACCAAGTGCCTCAGTGAGTTGTATATGAAGCGGAAGTGACGGGAGCCATTCATCCCCGCGAGTCACGTGCGTCGTCCGCATGAGATGGTCATCTACCACATGAGCGAGGTGATACGTCGGGATACCGGTCTGTTTCAGGAGAACCGTGTCCGTAAAATTATCCTGCATCTCGATATCTCCGCGCAATTCATCATGGAGCTTCACACGTCTGCTCATAATCCCATGAGATCTGAAACGTACAACGTATTTCTTCCCTTCTCCTAGGGCTTTTCGTACCTCCTCAAGTGTCGCGGAACGCCACGGAGAATACGAACCGTAGATCCCCATCGGTTGACCTGCGGCAGTTTGTTCGGCACGTATTTCGGTGATTTCTGCTTCAGAAAGGAAACAAGGATATGCCATTCCTCGAGCAACAAGCTCTTTTACATAGGTCTGATAGATGGGACCGCGTTTGGATTGGGTGTATGGTCCGTAGGAACCTACATCCGAATACTCCGAACCAATTCCCCCTTCGTCAATCTGTATGCTAAATTTTTTGATCCCATCTATGATAATCTGTGCCGCGTTTTCAACCTCGCGCTTGTCATCCGTGTCCTCGTTGCGAAGGTAAAATATCCCAGAGTTCAGATGGGCAATACGTTCTGATAGGAGAGAAGCATACACGGTCCCTATATGGAGGAAACCCGTCGGGCTCGGACCCTGGCGAGTCACTACAGAAGCACTGCGTACTGGATACAGGAGCTCAAGAGATTCGGGAGTATGAGGGAGATTAGGGAAAAGAAGATTGGCAAGTTCTGTATTCGAATCGGTCATAAAATAGGGGTTGGGAATAATTATTGGCAGCATAATATAGATTTACCAAAAAAAAACAATAGTTAATTTTTGCATTTATCTCCAAAATATGTTACGATAAAAAGGTATATACAAATAAATACCTATCTTATGCACAAAAATCTCTCTTATCTCTCGATCCTCTGGCTCTTTAATCTCGCCTTGGTTCTCTCCTACACTATCGGGTTCCCTGGACTTTCTCTCTTTAAGTCTTCGGTGATGGAATACAACAATATCACCTCCGATCCGTTTGATGGTGCGGTTTCTCCGATTGCGTACGTCCCAGACTGGACTCGAGCGAAAAATACCAATAAATCCCGTGCTTTTGAGAACTTTAACATCAATGATTTCATTGAGATCCCAGAGTACGACATCAATACCCTCTCCGACGATACTCAGAAAAATTCTACATCTATCCTCACACGTTACACCTATCCGGTTGTCTATATGGGAAGTTACCGTGGGAATTATGTCGAATATGACGGAAGCCATGGAGCGGTCGATATCCGTGCTCCGATAGGCACGCCAGTCATCTCAATCGCAAACGGGGTCGTGGTGCGAGTCAAAGACGTCGAGACGGGAGATGGGAAATACGTTGTCATCCGTCATGACGATATTGAAGTGGATGGACAAAAAGAAACCCTCTATTCCGCCTATGAACACTTGAGTGAGATCATCGCCATCGAATGAACCAAAATCAAACGGGGTGAAGTCCTCGGGAAAGTTGGCATGACGGGGATCACCACGACTCCCCATCTCCACTTCCAGATCGATAAAGCATCAGCGCCATTTCATGCATACTGGCCATTTACATTCCGTGAAGCCGGTGACCTCGGACTCGATTTCTTCGGAGCAATCAATGTCGGACTCGGGAAAGAAAACACGATCCGATATACGATCCATCCGCTGGAATTTATCAAAAATCATCGTTTCCTCGGATCGGCCCCAGAAGAGAAAGTCCTCTCAATCGCCGCAGATGTATCGGCAACACAACCAACAACACCCGTAACCACCTCAACTCAACTCGTCGCCGATGCAAATAATACGGCTCCAATCATCAAAACAGAACCAATTGTAAACTCCACACCTCCAGAGGTTATCGAACAGGTATCAACTTTCATCCCAACTGCAAGTCAACCATTTAGTGATATTCCCAAAAATTCTCCCTTTTATACTGCGACCAAGTACCTCGCAGATGCAGGGATAACAAAGGGGTACGCCGATCATGGATTCCATCCAAACAATCTCATCTCCCGAAGTGAGACGATACTCCTCTACGCACGAATCTTTAAGCTCCAACCTCTTGATTCTGCCATCTCTAAATTCAACGATATCCTCCCATCCGACGAAGTCGCACCCTATCTCGCACGAGCTCTCGAGAATAACATCATCACCCGAGCAGATACTTTCCGACCAAACGACTCGCTCACCCGCGCCGAAGCCATAACCCTCCTCGTCAGAAGTGCCAAACTCCCACTCGATACCGCAAATCATACCGTATTCCAAGACGTGAAACTTGCACACACACACCGAACCTATATCAACACCTTCGCCACCTATCTCCACCTCCGTGGTGCGAACTTCTCTCCCGATACATCTATCACCCGTGGAGAGCTCGCGAAGATACTGTTCGTGTTTGACCAGAAGCAAAAAAAAGGATAAAAATCCCACTTTTATTGCCTTTTTTGGTCATTTTGAATATACTGTAAAAAATTCTATTATTTATCCGAGATTTTATGAGTGATACAACTACTCCCACCAATACTCCTGAAGCCCTCAATACAGCCAAATCACAGATAAGTGAAGCGGATATCGGAGAGAAACTCGTCCGAGAGTATCTATGAGCGAAACTCGCCCCATGAAAAGAAGGGGTGGTCTTTTATAATCAGGCGAAACAAGATAGGTGTACTGAAGCAATTAAGAACTTCAAAGAATACTACAAAGACAAGAAAGAATGGAATGATTCCTCGGCACAGAAGGTCATTAAAAATATGGAAAAAGACTATCTCTATCGTGAGCTCATTACCACATGAGTAGTATTTGAATCAAAAAGAAAAGCACTTTTCAATACACTGGATCAAGAATTTAAACTCCCGAGTTGATGAGTGGACTGACTGAAGAAAAAAATCGAGTCGCTCCCATTGGAGAAACTCGAAAAACATCTCAAAACAAGAGGTCAGCGTGGCGAATTCCTCAAAGAAGCTTTCCCGGATGAAACGATTATCGAACACGATATGGTGAAACAATTTGAGAAAATCCTCAATGGTAAAAAGCTTTCTCAGAAACAAGAGAGTATAATGGCGAGGATTTATTTCTCTCCTTATGTTGATGAAGGTGATCTCGATGAAGTGCTCGATCTCTGCACAACTCTTGAAGAAAAACAACACATCATCAAGTTTTTTCTCCCGACTATCACACTGGGAGACTTGGCAGAACGTATCAACCTCTCTCGCCCACAAGTCCGAAATATTATCAAAGAATCTATAGAGCAAGATTTTTTCGATACCAATTTTACATTGAATAAAAATGAACTCTCGGATGTAATAGATAAAATCGATCCGCAAGATATCGTCATCCCCACGTATCTTTTCCCGGAAGATGTAGTGGATGCTGTATTAAATAAACAAGGGAGAAAAGTCATCGCACAAGCGATCGAAGAGACCAATACTCCTATCTCCAATGCATTCGAAGAAGGAAACGAGCTCCATCTCACGCCTGACAAAAATGGCAAGCTCCTCCCTCCTTTTATCGAACGTCTTCGTAAAGATCTCGGACTCAAAAATGCCGAATTTTTCCAAGAAGACAATTTCATCAAGGGAAAGATGAAAGATATGGATGGGAAAGAACATCCGTTTTATCTCGTGATCGACTCCATCGAAGATGACCCAGAAAAAAATAAGCAAAACAATGGGAATGGAAAATTTATCACTGTACGAAATATCCTCACCGCCGATGAACAGAGTATCGACAAGAACTGGAAAACAAAAAAAGGCTCCGGAACTCCATTCTCTTATTTTGATCTCTATGCTCTCATAAGACAGTGACTGGAGGAGGGAAAATGAAACGAAAAGGAAGGAGGAAAGAAAGGTGTAGAATTATCGACGCAAGCCCATATGGACAAGGCGATCGAGGAGGGGGATCTCAAGGAAACTATACTTCCTGAGAATATTCAATATCTCGCAACCCTCAATACGGCGCTCGATAAAATCGATGCCACGGGAGCCAAATATCCCATCGAGCGAGGATCGACAATCCAGATCGGAAAGCCTGATGATGATGACTTTTGGGTATTTACCATCAAAAATATTAACAGGGCAGATGGGACAATTTCAGTATCTCGCGATGGAAAATCAGAGGAAATATATAAGTATAGTAAATTTTTCGATATATTTAAAAGTAAAAAATTTGCCACTCGTCTCCCGAAGATGGAATCGCCGGAAGAATTTTTGACAGCCCTTCAGAATCACAGTGAAAATGGAGAAAAATTCGGAGAACTGATATTCGACAAAGATCGCGGATTCATCCCAAAAAATCAAAAAGATAATAAAAAGTTTTCATCCATCACACAATTTTCCGGATCAAGAGATACCATCTCTCTCCATGATAGCATGGATCCTGCCGGATCTGGATGGAGTATGGGTGAGTGGGAAGAAGAAATAAAAAAAGATGAAAAAGACAATGTTATAAGTCGAAGTGGGAAATATAAAGAAGATGCCAGAAGTTATAAGGGTGGATATAATGCCTTGTTTGCTCATCTCCTCAAAGCAAGAGCAGTTCCTGTAATCGAACCAGTTCCACTTGATGCCCCAGAAAAAGCAGGGAAAGAGATGGCAATGAAATCAGGATTTTTTAAGGCATATCTCGGAAATCCGAGTCTTCACTCTATGTTCATGGGGGCGAAAAACCTCATCGACTTCGTAAAAGACAAGCTCGAACATAACTCGAAGCTCGAAGCGGCAAAATTCCAACTCGCACTCGGAAAGAAACTTTGATTTAGCGAGGCAATGATGCGTGAACTCCGCAATAAGGTAACGGGAAGCACGCGAGAACTCATGGATAAGATGGTCGAGGATCTCGGGAAGATGCCTACTCGAGAAAGACAAAAAGAAGTAGAACGTATACTTAGAAACAAGGGGTCTCACGATTATGAGATCCAAGCCGCAGTCCTCGCCATGCTTAAAAAACATGGACGACTCTATGTCGGACTACTCCAGAAATACGAAGGATCATTTATATTTTTCGAACGTATCACCGGACAAAAATACGATCCGAACAGTGATGTGACGAAAAACGCTATGGAGCAGGTGAATAAATATAGCATGCCTGTACGAGAAGAATTTATGATACGATCACATCTCCATTGGCTTGGTAGTGAAAACGGTGGATATGGATGTGATGCGGGACTTTGGTGACAGGTTCGAGATGCTTGGCAAGATGGAATAGAAAGTGAAAAGGCATCAGGAATAAAACAAGCAGACCAATTTCAAAATACAACACAACGCCTCGTCGTTGTAAAAGATAAGCTTAAAGGTGGAGAGGTTTCTCAGGGTATCGGTGCTATGGAAAAAGTATGGGAAAAGGGTGGAAGTTGACCAGATATGCATCTTCCTGCTATATACCTCATGCTTTCTGGTATATCCAATTCTCTTCATACGAATCAAACTGGTGCACTCTATAATGATTTTAAGACTCGAGCCCATCCTTATCCAGCTCTTGCATTCTTTCAGGCACCCGATAAGATCAGACTCTTCCAGAGAGTGGTAGATAAACTCTGCGATCTTGATCCGGTCATGAAAAAAGATTATGCGGTTGTCAAGGGATATCAAAAAAGTAATAATCTTGAGAAGAATATCATAGCTATCGAGGAATTTTGGGGCAAACATGGTGGAAAACTCCATAAGCAACTGGTGATGTCAGAAGATCCAAAAATCCTCTTTTTAGCAAAAACGGACGAGGATTTTGCTGGATATGTAGAACATATGAAAGGTTTTACTGACGAACAAATGCGTTTCAATGATGCAGAAACAGGAGAGGGGGCGTATAAATATACTCATTCCTCATATGTATGGAACGCAAAGAATTACCTTCTTAATATCAAAATCAATGAATCATCCGGTATTATGAGTGATACGGATAAATGAACAAAAATGGCATGGAACACATTCAAGGATGTAATTAAAGATGTCAAAAATATTCATGTATCTGACGATAAAGAAAAAAATAGGAAATTTCAAGAAGAGCGATATATGGAGTATCACAAAGCATTTAATTTGATGACCAATAAGTTTAGCCGAGATAAAATCGAGAAACAGGCATATATGAAAGATCTGGAAAAATATAATTTCAGCGTACCCCTCTGCGGACAAAGAGATAGTTGGTTTGATGAACCAGAATATAAAGAGATAATGAAAAAAGATTTTGAAGCTTATATGAAGGGTGAGGCAACTACAACAAAAGAAGAAAAAAATAAAGTTGCCACGAGCGTGGCTGATCTCGTCAGTACGGCACGAGCTCAGATGGGCACCGCTGACGATGGGAAATGAAAGAAGACTGTATAATAAAAAATAAAGAACGCCGGAGGCGTTCTTTATTTTATTTTACCCCACTCGCCCCACATCTTTAGTAAACAGGTTGCCGGAATTTGAATAAAGGACTGGTAATAGTATATGCTTGGTATGATTACTTAGAAGTACACCGTTTTTTATGAGGAGTTCGATTTCTGGGAGAGTGAAATCTGCCCTCAGAAGATGATCCATATAAGTCTCCAGTCTTTCTCAGGATATCACCCCAAACAATTCAGTCAGTTCATCGTTAAGCTTCTGTATATGATCATCATCCTGTGGATGAGACTCTTTATACTGATTAAGTTCTTTTTCCATATTGGTATATTCTCATATTCCGAGTGCACGTTCTTCTCATGGATTATCGAGAATATGTTCTATTTGGATGAAGGTTAATTCACGCCCGAGAAGTTTCTGAGTAGCTTCAGTATTTTTATAATATGGACTCTCTTTTTGAAAATTTTGATTTTTTCATCTTATTTCAGCCAAGACCCTAAATCGTCCAAGCGTTATCGGCGAATCCATTAAGGCGTTCCATTCTGTACGATTTAATGGATGCTCATTTGACATAGCCTGAATCAAAACTTCATCGGAGAGAATTTGATAGTCATTGGGCCTGTTTGTATTTAAAAGTGCTCGGGCAACTATAATCTTTAGGAGTTTTTCCAAGGGTCCATTTGGAGTTGTTGGATGTTGTGGAGTTTCGGGAATCCCCTCTACTCAGTCGAGAGTATCTCACATAAGAATGAATGATTAAAAGATAAATAAGAACGTGTGTCAATATTCATTATCATTTTTTCCAAAAAATGGCAAATTTATGAGGAATAAATTTATTTTATTGTTTATAAAATCCCTTAAATGCCAGGATACTTGCAATATAAAAAATGGCAACAAATAGTTGCCATTTTTTATATATATGATATACTGTTCACATACATATTCTTAATATTTCTTCTTATGACAAACCGTATCCATTCATTCCTCGGAGAACTTTGACTCTCACCTCAGGAATCAGAGGCCTATGAAATGGCCCTATCTCTTGGTACTTTCGCGGCATCCACACTCGGTATGCGACTCTCTCTCCCGCGTTCTACGGCTCGTTATACATGTGAATCGCTTGTCCGAAAAGGACTCATGATAGAAACCAGAAAAGCAAATACCAAGCTCTTTGCAGCAGAAAATCCTACGAAACTTTTTTCCATCCTCCACGAACAAGAAGCAGAACTCATAAGGAAAAAGGAACAACTTTCTGTCACGGTCAAGGAATTAGAACAGAAATATAATCCCAATGCGAAACTCCCAAAGATTACGTTTTATGAGGGGATTGATGGGATAGGGAGGATGTTGGATGAGCTCTTGACCCATCCGACCACCCTCTATTCTTTTGGGGCTGGGGATTATTTTCTCGAGAAAGAACCGGAATTGATTCTCAATTTCCGAAAGAAAGCAAAACATGCATACAAAAAAGTATTCGTTATGCGTTCTCCAAAATATAGGCATCTCCATGAAAAAGATCCCCTCAACTACCAGACAAAATATTTCCAATCCCTGAATGAATTGGAAGTTGATTTTCAGATTACCGATGACATGCTCTCTATTACATCTATAAAGCAATCAATACCTGTCGGTATACTCATTAAGCACAAAGAAATCGTCAATGCTTTCACACAAATTTTTCAAGAACTTTGGAACCATACGAGGTAATCTTCACAGGATATTATTCGTGGTTTTTGGGGATGGATTTGTATGTTGCACGTGTGAGACACAGAAGTCTGAGATTCATTTTTTTGTCATGACCATACGCTACTTCATCAATCCCCCTATCCTCAAATCATAGAGACTTCATCATTTTTTCTGAATCAGAATCAACGATACTATGGAGATATATTTCTTTTGACAAGAGAAAGGCTCAATCCAGATACTCTTTGAGGAGGTATTTCATAAATGAATATCCGCGATACTGTGGTGCTATATTGGCTGCTCAGAGATATCTCGCATATCAGTCTGTATGAGATTTATAGGGAGTTGATCTCATAAATCCTATGATATTTTCTGGATCTTTTCTGGCGTATTCTTGTAATCGTGGATCGAAATAGAGGATAGAAAATCTATGTTCTCCTTGTAGAGATTCTCTGAATTTTTCTATCAGATAATCTTGCCATTCTTCACCATATTCTTTCCAATTTTCGCGATATAATCCCTCAAGAGAGGCGATCTTCTCTCACTCATATGAAGGTGGTGAAAAGCGACCCCATCCGATATGATTCTCTTTTTTAAGGTGAAAAAATGGATGAAGGTACAGCGATACTGTATCACCCTTTTTAATCAAGTCCTTGATTTTCACCAATTCTTGCAGGATACGATCTTTTTGTTCTGGGGCTATAGTTTCAGATTGAGATCATTCCTTATCTATATGCCTATGGGCAATTCTCTCAAGTCTCTCATACGCTTCCCGTTGCCAAGTTTCTAATCTCGCTACCACCTCTTTATGCCGAACTTCTGATCTCGCCGTTATTTTTTTGTACCGAACTTCCGCTTTATCCATTATCTTCTGATAACGAACCTCAGACGTTGCCATAACATCCTGAAATCTCTTATTTAAAACCTCTTCTATAGATCAAAGACCAGTAGTGCTGTTCGAAATATCCTGAAATGGGGTGTTTTGAGATTGAGGTGTGGTGGAGTGGGGATGTTGAGGTGTGATGGGCATGAATAGTAGAGGAACCTAAATAATAAATTATTCTTTAAGTTTATCATATTTCCTCAGAAATTACAAAAAATGCGGTACTTTCTGCATAACAAAAACAATATCTTTATTTTTACCCAACTCTCCCCTTAAATGCATTGATGAGCGTAATATCATCAGCATACTCGATATATCCCGCATTGGGGAGGCCTTTGGAGAGGCGGGTAATTTTGAGATCGTTTTTGGGGATGTTTTCTTCGATATAGAGGATTGTTGCCTCCCCTTCTATGTTGGGATTGGTGGCAATGATGAGTTCTCTCAGAGTATCGTTGTCCCGGATGCGATCGAAGAGCTCTTGGAAGTGGAGACTACCCGGCATACGTCCATGGATGGGCGAGATGGAACCGCCGAGGATATGGTAGTATCATTTGAAAATACCGAGACGTTCGATGGAGAGCATATCGAGGTAGTCCTCGACGACACAGAGGAGGCTCGAATTGCGTACAGTGTCTGCACAGATGGCACAGACGGTCCGAGAGGTATCCGTGAGTCCGAAACAGGTCGTACATTCGTGGACATCGGTCTGCAATTTTTCGAGTTCTCGTGCGAAATTGCGAACATAGGAAGTATTGGACTTCAACAAAAAAAACGCGAGTTTGGTCGCGGTCTTCTCCCCGATGCCGGGCATATAGGAGATGAAATCGATGAGACGTTTAAGGGTTTCTGGCATGTCTACTTGTTGAAGGTGAGGTGTGTGTCTTTGAGGACAAGGTATCCTGGACTATCGACGGTTTCCATGGCGGCAACCATCGGATTGGTCGAGAGAGTATCGAGCGATTCGGCTTCGGCGATGCGGATCGTGAGAAGATTATTTTCGAAGGTGAGATTTTTGCGGGTGATTTCGAGATTGCGGATGTTGTAGCCTTTAGTTGCATTCACATTGAGAATCCATACATAGTAGATACCGAGAATACCGATCATAATGAGTGCGAGAACATAGGTCTGGGTGAAACTGAAACGGTAATTTTCCCGGGAGGTCTTTCTCTCCGAGAAAAATGGGAATTTTCAGCGCTTCATTACCAGTATATTTGCATTCATGGAGAATGAGTGGTCTAACAAGTAAAAGTATACTATAGTTTCTCGACGATTCGGAGCTTCGCACTCCGGCTTCTTTTGTTTTGTTTTATCTCCGTTTCGGTCGGTTCGATTGGTTTTTTGGTGGCTTTTTTGAGAATGGCTGGCTTCAGATCTCGTCCGGTGACTTCGTCACGCTCTGCGTGAAGATAGGGAGCAAATACTTGTTTCACGAGTCGATCTTCGAGTGAGTGAAAAGTAATGACCGCGCATCTTCCTCAGGATATGAGGAGTTCGACCGCTTGTCGGAGCGATGTCTCTATCGATCCAAACTCATCATTGACCGCGATGCGAATCGCCTGAAATATGCGGAGTGTGGATTTCTGGTCATAACTCGTTTTCTCTATGAGATCAGCAAGTTCTTTGGTCGTTTCTATAGGTTTCGTTTTCCTCTCTCTCACAATCGCTTCTGCGATGAATCGTGCTCTCCCCTCTTCGCCGTATTTCCTGAAAATCTCTATGAGTTCTTTTTCTCCCGTATAATTAACGAGATGGAAAGCGCTCAACGTGTCTCCTGTTCGGTCGAATCGCATATCGAGTTTGGCCTCTGTTCGGTAAGAGAATCATCTCTCCCCGTCATCGAAGTGGGCACTCGAGACACCGAGATCGTAGCAGATCCCCGTGATATGCGTGATACCAAGAATGGCAAGCTGTTCTTTTAAATGAGCAAAATTTGCATGGAGGAAATGGAGTGTTATATTTTTGTTTTGTGCCTCGACCCCTACTTGTTCGAGTATCGCTCTACGCGACTCCTTGAGATTGTCTTCATCGAGATCGAACCCGATAAATGTATCTCCGGGATGGAGTTTCTTGATAATACCAACGGCATGACCCCCAAGTCAGAGGGTACAATCCACGATGATATTTGGCTTAGGCGAGCCAATATTGAGCCCTTCTATATACTCTTCGAAAAGGACGGGAATATGTCAAAAACTTTGTGTGTCCAATTTTGTCAAAAAGTAATGAGTGTGAGAAAATACTTTTTCCCTCCGAGAAAATACTCTTTTTTGCTCTATTGTCAAACGAAAAGCAGAAGTTTTTGACAGAAAATGTATTGACAGATATATTGAAAGTGTTCGTAATATATAAAAGTATTGCACAATCTTTGCACAATTTGATTTTTCTTTGTCAAAAACTTTTGAAAAAGTGGCACGATAATTTGATTTTTCTCCAAAAATCGTATACTTCGCTCCATAAAATTTTATACTCTGTAATTATCCACATCCGTGTCTTTCAAAAAAAGTAAAATCAAGGTCCAGGAAACATCAGGAACTCCTGCAGTGAAGGTAAGTTATGCAGCTATGCAGAAGCGGAACCTTATTTCCGGGGTTCTCCTCGGACTTCTCGGTATCTCCGGAGTCATCGCCGTTTCATTTGCGACTTTCAGCGGACTCGGGGACTTTCATTTCAATTTTTCTTTCCCATTCCCTGGCGGGAGTGACCTCTTCCAAACTATTTCCGGAACCGAACAAAACAAAATCAATATCCTCGTGACGGGAATCGGCTGAGGAGACCATGATGGAGCCAATCTCACCGACACGATTATCCTCGCCTCTCTCCATCCAGAGAGCAAAACCGTCTCCATGCTCTCGCTCCCGAGGGATCTCTACGTCGAATACCCGCTCGGAGGTCGCGGGAAAATCAACGAAATCTATATGCGCAGTGTCCTCGCCAAAGAATCGAGCGACCAAGCGATGGGCAAGCTCGGAGATAAGCTCCGTGAAATTACGGGAGAAAAAGTGGACCATTACCTCAGTATCGATTTCAATGGATTTACTAAATTCATCGATCTGCTTGGTGGTATCGAGGTCGATGTCCCTCGCGAACTCATCGACCGACAATATCCGGATAATAATTGGGGATACACGACATTCGCCATACAGAAATGACCGCAGATCCTCGATGGGGCAACTGCCCTCAAGTACGCCCGCAGTCGTCACTCGACCGATGATTTTGATCGCTCGCTCCGACAACAACTCGTCATCAAGGCTGTTAAGGATAAGCTTTTTTCTCTTGATCTCCTCACAAGTCCAACCAAAATTAAATCCCTCTATTATGCCGTCGTCTCTCATATCAAGACCGACCTCACTATGGGACAACTCGCGTCTCTCGCTCTTTTCGCCAAAGATATCCCGACCGACAATATCCTCTCCTTCAATCTCAATGATTCCTGCTTCCAGTGACTCGCCTACTGCGAACGTGGAGGATTCCTCTATACTCCCCTTCGAGAACTCTTCGGTGGAGCCTCCGTCCTTCTCCCG
>CAZCYU010000102.1:0-6916 GCA_964503165.1 uncultured Candidatus Peribacteria bacterium
TGGTCCAAGGTGGGAAGTGATATCAACTACACGGCTGGGAATGTCGGGGTAGGGACAAGTTCCCCAACAGATAAACTGCATATTTTTTCGGATATGACCTCCGGAGGAGTTGAGCCATATTTTACTATCGAAAAAACGCATCCATCAACCTATTTAACTCGATATCTCACAAAATACAGTGCATTTGGATTAGACACGATTCTACCAGCTGGAACATCTGGAAGTGCTATGATTCGAGTTACTTGAGGAGATCAGTCTGTAGGTGGAGGAGGTATTAGTTTTAAGACAAACGGCGATAATGCTCGTATGTTTATACATCAAGATGGTAACGTCGGAATCGGAACAACAACCCCAGTTCATAAACTTCATATCTATTCCGCTTCCACATCAGCCCTTGTAATGGACAGACCTGTGGGATTTTTTGGAGGATATCAGGTAAGAACAAGTAACTCACCTCGATGGGTTTTTGGGGCTGATGCAACAGTAGAATCAGGAGGGAACGTTGGATCTGATTTTCAGTTTACTGCTTATACCGATGCAGGTGCAGGACTCTGGAATGCTATGACAATACAACGCTCAACCGGTAATATTGGAATTTGAGTACTTAGTCCTACATACAAACTCCAAGTAAATGGACAACCAGCAGCAAATGGATATACGGCATTTGTAAATTATTCAGATAGAAGACTGAAAGAAAATGTTTCCAATATTACTGACGGAAGCCTCGAAAAAATACTGAAACTTCGACCGGTAGAGTATAGCTACAATAATAAATATTTCAGTATTACTGGATACGATAAAAATACAAAGGATAAGAAACTTCGATGATTCATTGCTCAAGAACTCAAGGAGGTATTCCCAGAGATGGTTGGAGAAAAGCCATTCTGAGACGAAAAATATCTCGATACAGATTTATCAAATCTTCAGATATATATGGTAAAGGCGATACAGGAATTGAATGCTAAAAATTTGAAGTTAGAAAAAGAAATCCAAGAACTCAAAAATAAATAAACACTTTACTATCTAATTCCCTATTCCATGAAAACCCCAAAATCCCTCTACTCCCGCCTCGCACTCATTACCTCCGTCACCCTCGTGGTTGGATACTTCGTGGTGTATGCTTGGACAACTCTCGATCCTGCCGATGCAGGTCCGACTAAAACCCTCACTGCCACTCTCATGCAAGGGATAGTAAATAATATCAATGATCTCAATACTCGAGTTTCAAATTTCAGCTTCAGTTCCGGGAATGTGGGGATAGGGACCGTGAGTCCAGGACAGAAACTCTCGGTTTCTGGAACAATTGAGTCTACATCCGGTGGATTCAAATTCCCAAACGGGAGTACACAAACCATAGCTTTTGATTTTGCTCAATGTAGAAAACTTTCAGGTAGTGTCTTATTACAAGACTGAGCTAATATACCTACTGGTAGTTGTGATAGATGAAATTATTGATCTTGTTCAAAAACTTTTTCCTGCACAGCCGGTACTGAATACCTTGTATCATATAGCTTAGGTACCTCAGTACCTTATTGGGCATGAGCCACACCTCCAACAGCAGCCTCACCATTACCGGTAAATATTGATACATATTATTGAGTACGGAGTGGTGATAATGCTGTTCAAATTAATGTCTGATCTTTTGATTACTGGAATAATTCAGCGAGTTGTGCTACCGCTCCTACATGGGGATGTGGTGCCGTTACGATTGACTATATTTGTTGTCCAAAATAAAGAATTTATAATTTAATTAATTTAGTAGTCAATACCTTTTTTTGGACAAAAAGAGGAAGGTGTATATAATACCGGTAAATTATTTCTTTAATATAAAAACACATATGCTTGAACAAAAGAAGTTTATGGCTATCAAGGATTTCTTGGATAGTGCTCAGAAATCGGTTATCGCTGCGAAGAAGATACTCTCGACTATGACTGATAATGCGGATCTCAAGAAGGAATTGGATTTCTTGGATACCGGAGGTCTTGCGTCGTATTCGAGTGGGGATGAGAAGATTATTGAGGGGGTATTCACGGGGGAAGCTATGCTTGGGTCGGATGGGAACATCTATCCGGTTCCTCAGAACTACGCTTCGAAGTCGAAGCTCGTCCAGGGGAGCAAACTTAAGGCCATCATCCAGGGTGATGGGAAAATCACGTACAAGATCATCGAAGAAATCGAACACGAGACCAAGATTGGGATACTGACCAAAAATAAAGATCGTTATCAGGTCATCGCCGATGGGAAGACCTACAACACTTTGCTTGCCGCGGTAACTTTCATCAAGGGAGAAATTGGAGACTCCGTCTCCATCCGCATCCCCAAGGGCAAAGATGCAACTTATGCTGCAGTAGAAGCTATTATTCCAAAAGGTCCAACAACCGAATAATATAAAAAATCACACAATTTCGTAATTTCCCCTTGATTAACAGGGGATTTTTCGTATATTTCTCTAGAATATTTATTATTTTTTAATTATCCATATTATGCCTCGTCTCAGAAATCGTGGAGGAGAAACCACCATTCGCACTTCGTTCTCCTATATACTCCCCTTTGTTATCGCCCTTTTCTTGATTATCATCGTGGTGCGATATATTTTCTCTCCGGGAGGAACCGGATGAAATAGCTCTGGATCATTTATCAATGTCACTCCGACTGCGGAACAATCCGAGATATATATCTATATGTCGGGGGATTCCAAGAATCGAATTGACGCCACAGCGAAGATGTATGCAACCGACAGTAAGCTCTCGGTTGTGGCATGAGAAGCAGAATTATGATTCGAAAATGCTCCTGCGAAACTCTTCCTCGACAAGTGAGGAGAGCTCAAGTATGGATGAATGCAAGATAATAAACAGCAACTCTCCCTGGACAATGCCTATCTCTGGGTCGAATCAGCAGATTCTGATCTCAATCTCTCCCTCACTAATTTCCGAGTGGTACCGAATCATGATGCAGTTATCATCCTGAGCCAAAATACTATCGCGAGTAATGTCTACGTCATCAAAGGAAGTGCGACGATCGAGACGATCGGTGCGACTCCGACGACTACGAGCATCGGCGTTGGACAACAGCTCACTGTTCTCAGAAATGAGGCAGAAAGTAGCAGCCTCCAGATCGCGAGCAAGATCGAACCACTCAGCGATTTCATCAAGACAACTGACCTCTTTATCAAACATGACGGAGAATCCCTCCTCTCGAGTTCTGTTGGGGCGAGTGGAAGTGGCGAAACTGCCTCTGGATCGATAACCCTCTCTGGTTCTACGGCTCTCAGTAGCAAGGGTGGTATCCTTATCACCTCACCGGAGGATGGATCGACCGTCGATACCAACGAGATTACCGTGGAAGGGAAAATCGTCAATCCTGCGATAACAAAGATTACCATCAATGGGAAAGACGCGGCGATCAATACAGAATTGAAAACCTTTATCTACAAGGGACTGACTCTTGAGAATGCCAGTAACGATATCGTGTACAAGGCTTTCGATTCCGATGGGAATATCATCCAAAACTCGAGAGGTATCCTCACGATCTACACTTCCAAGAAGGCAGGAGTAGAAGATACGAGCAAAAAAGCTTCTGTCACTACCTATCCGATTTCTGACAAAGACTTCCAGATTACCGCACCGAGTGAGAATCCCTACAAAACCACCGATGACAATGTCCGTATCGATGGACGGGTCAATAAGGGCGTGGTAAAATACATCACTATCAATGGATACCGTCTCTCGAGTTTCACACAATTTGGAACTACATGGCATTACTTCGCCAATAAATCCTACGGATCTATGAATGACGGGATCAATCTCTACACCATCAGATACTACGGAGAAAATGATGAGCTCATCTTCACGAATCTCTTCACGATAGTCAAAGAAAAGAAAGAAGAACCAAAAGCTCCAGAACCAGCAACCGGTACGACCGCAACAGGCGGAACAACCGAAGGATAATAATCAATCTTTCCATGCACAAAAATCACAGAGGGAATTCCATTATCGAAATCATGGTCGTCATTATTATCCTGACAACGGGTATTATCGGGACCTATGGTATTTTGAATAGTGGACAGAAACTCTCGATCACCTCTGAGAATCGCATCAAAGCGATCAATATCGCTCGTGAATGACTCGAGGCAGTCGAAAATATCCGCGATACCAACTGGATCAAGTTCTCCAGTGATTATGAGAATTGTTGGAAAGTAAAAGATTATGACACGACTTGTATTGGAATCGCCAATAAAGAATTCCCAGCCTGATCCTACACTCTCGTTCAGAATAATACCCTCTGGTATCTATCCGGAGTTACATCACCTCCTCCAATCACACCATACACCACCTATCGTAATCAATACCGTATCTACCTCGACAACAAAGGGCTCTCGACATCTTCCGGATCGGCTGCCCTTCCACTCTGCAGTTCCACCAAAAATACCGATTGTCAGAGTATTTTCACCCGAGAGATTCAGATTAGTAATCCCAGTACCGATCACCTCAAAGTCAATAGTATCGTCACATGGGTAGACAGTTCCAAAACAAGCGGACCCTACATTATCAATCTGGATACTACTCTCACCAACTGGAAGAAAAAGTTTTAAAATATTCTTTTACATTTTCGCTATGTTTGATCTCAATTCCCTTTCCAAAAACAAAATCGTCTTTTTTGCCGTCATCGGTGTGGCGGTTATCGGACTCCTCATCGGAGCATCGATGCTCTCATCCTCGAACAAAGGACCGAAAACCAATGTCCCAAAAGAACTCACCGTCTGGGTCGTCGGTGATGAAACATCTGGGTTTTCGGATATCATCACCGGATTCAAGAACCGATATCCCGAGTACAAAAATATGGATGTGAAGTTCACGAAGTTCGGCAACTATGCCGATTATGAAAAAACCCTCCTCACCGTCATCGCCGATGGCAACTCTCCGGATATTTTCGTCGTCAACAGCAACGGGTGAGCCCTCCTCGAATCCAAGATCCTCGGTATCCCGGCAGCGATCGTCAATCCCGATGAATTTTCCAAAAATTTCAACAAAGTCTTCGATGATCTCGTCATCTCAACCAAAGAGATAGATGCCGATGGCAAAGAAACAACCGTTTCTGGGATCAAGGGAATCCCTCTCGGATACCAGACCCTCGGAGTGTTCTATAATTGGAAACTCGTCCGAACCGTTCCTCATCTCTGGAATGATATCGCGACCAAAAGTGCTCCGAGCTCAGATGAGTCGGATGTGAGTACCGATTCCAGTTCCGATTATACCGATATACTCCTCGGACTCGGCGACAAGTATGTCGAGAACGCTCCAGATATCGTCTCCGGTCTTTTCCTCCAAAATGGCATAACCGCGTATAGCGGATTCGTTGAGGAGGGGGCGAAAAATGCCCTCACATCCTATTTCTCTCTCACGGGTGATGAGACGGTCTCTACTCATATCACGGGGATGATGAATGATCTCAACCTCTCGACTGTCGATATGTTTGTGCGAGGGAAAGTCGGTATGGTGATCGGATTCCCTTCGCTCCTCCGAGAGATCGAGTATGCGGTCAAGCGTGCCGGCAGCGAGAGTGCTCTTTCGAGCAAATTCCTCCGCACCTCAGACATCCCCCAGCTCTCCAATGATCCAAATAAATCGACCAATCTCGCAGATTATAACTATTTCGCATTCTCTAAAACTTCTCCCAATTCCGAAGCGGGATTTACCTTCCTCGCCTACCTCGCCTCTCGCGAAGCGGAGGAGAAATACCTCGCGAAGTTTCCTCTCTATCTGAGCGCACAGCGTATCTTCGAGGACAAACAACGAAATGAACCGCTCAGCAAAGAGTACGAACGAGTCAAATACGGAAGTTTCGCGAATCCCGACACCGAGCTCCTCACATTCGATAAAGGACTCAAGAATGAATACGATGCCTATTTCGGAACAATCCTCGGAAACAAAAAAATGGAACCAAAAGATGCGCTTACGGATGCGATTAAATACATTGATTGTAATAAAAAACATTTCATCGATTTCACTGCTCTCGATGAAGAATGCAAAATTGGACGTTAATTTTTTGCTTTTTCTTTCACAATATGATAAGCTGAGAGTAGTCTTATTATTAAACACCTTAACAAATGGACGCGAAATACATACAAAAAGCCTTTCTTTTAAGCACAACTGTTTTTCTTACATTCCTCACACTCTCTCCGGTTGCCGCGGCATGTAATCTTTTTAACTGGTCCGATTGTGATAGCAGTGATTCAGTTATCTACTGTAATGGTGGAGAGGATTGTTCTCTCGATAAGGGGACTCAAATCGTGAGTAACAATATCAATAGTATCGAGAAAAATAAACGATTCTCCGAGTATATCCAGGATGTCGTCGCCTATCTCCTCCTCTTCATCGGGATCGTCGGAGTCCTCTATATTATATATGCCGGATTCAATATCCTCACATCCGGAGGAGAAGAGGATAAGGTAAAGAAATCAAAAACGACCATTCTCCATGTCTTCATCGGACTCCTCCTTATCTTCCTCGCGTACTCGATCGTGAGATTCGTCATCGGACGTGATGGAACATGAGGGGTTCTCAATAATGCCTGGTCGATGCCGTCACTCATGGAGACCACCTATGCGTACACCGATTATGATACCAATACGTTTGATTATTACAAAAAAGAGATTGAGCTCCTGAGTTCGACGCTTGACCGCGAATATCAGGTCAATAATAAAATTACCCCTGGAACTCTCACGAAACTCCAGACTTTTACGAGTGCGTCCATGAATACCTTCCCAGATTCGGATGATATTATCTTCAATACCAATCTCGCGAATGCCCTCCTCACATCCATCGAGCTCGTCAAAAAATCTCCTGATTCCAACACAGCTATCACCGGTCTCGCCCGAGCTCTCAACGATTACCTCACAAAGGTGAAGGTGAAGCG